>JAAZXD010000320.1 GCA_014240355.1 Roseibacillus sp.
CAACTTCCAGCACCATTGGGCCGGATGGGCGCACGATCTCGACCAACGGTTCACGCAGGTAGGTCACCCTCTGATTCAAGGCCACGTTCTCGACCAGTTGGCTGGTCCCATCAGGCCAAAAGATCTCGAGGTTGACCGGAGCGCGGTGGGTCCCCAGACCGAAGTGCAGGGTAAGTTCGTTCTGGTTCCCCTGCCCGGTCCCGGCCTCCACGTGACGGGTGAGGATCCGCCCGCCGGGAAGCGGAATGCGCACCTGAGCTCCGATGGCGGAGCGGTTCACCGTGCGCCCGTCGCCCTCCAGGGTCACCTTGAGCCAGCTGTTGCCGGTTCCACCCTGGTTCTCGAAGAGCGACCCGCCGGCCATCAGGTCGAGGTCGCCGTCATTGTCGAAGTCGGCCCAGGCCGCCTGATATGTTGCGGGCAGGCCGCCCAGACCCGCTGCACCGGTCGCGTTGCCAAAATTAAACGATCCGTCGTTCTGGAAGAGGACCGGGTTGTTGGGGACCCCAAAGGAGGCCACCCCGTAGACCGTAGTGAAAAAGAGATCGAGGTCGCCGTCGTTGTCAAAGTCGCCCGCTGAGGGACTGGCGTAGCTTTCCTGATAGAACACCCCGCGCTGTCCCAGATCCTCGAAGTGATAATTACCCTCCGGTCCGCGATTCAGGAGACAGTGCGATTCCGGTTGGTGGCCGCGGCCGTCGTTGTGCGCGAAGTTACCCGCAAAGAGATCGATGTGCCCATCGTCGTTGAAATCCCCCCAGCAGGATCCGATGGAGTGCCCGCCGCCAAATCCGCGATCAGTGGCGAGGGCATTGAACTCCGCGGCCTTGTCGAGGAAGGTGTAGTCGCCCTGGTTCTGCCAGAGGACGTTGGGCTGGAGGCGATAATTGGAGACGTAGATGTCCACATCAGCATCGCGGTCATAGTCGCAAGCGGTCACCCCACGCGCCCGGTAGCGAACCTCGCTCCAGGTCACCGAGAAGACCCTTCCCGCCCTGTTGTGCAGGATGAAATCGGCATGGGTCTCCGAGGGCCAGGCCTCGTAACCACCGACGTAGACGTCGAGGTATCCATCCCCATTCAAATCACAGAGGGCCGCCCCCAGATGCGCTCCCGCGGGCCGGTCCGGCATGGCCAGGGCCTCGAACGATTGCCCGTCGATGTTCCGATACACCTGGGCCCCGCCGTAGGCGAACAGATCGGTCAACCCATCATTATCGAAGTCACCCGCCACACAGGCGCCGAAGTCGCCCACCGCGGCAAACGATTGGCCCCGGAGATTTCGGTAGAGGGTTCCTCCCACCAACACGTCCACCCAGCCGTCGTTGTTCATATCGAACCAGCAGGCAGTGCTCCCGCCCGCAACTCCCAGCTCTTCGCTGCGGTTGATGAAGGTCTGCCCCTGCACCTGCACCATCGCTCCAACGCCCAACCAGACGAGGAGCGCGCCAAGGAATGACCTTCTCCCCCACTCGTCTTGTTGCATTGGCGGCATCCTGCGGAAGTAACACTGAAAGAACTGTCTGAAAAGCTCCTTTCACCCCAGCCCAAGACCTGTCAAACGATCTCTTGGCAATCGGCACGTTCTCCGTCCTCTCAACGAATTACCCAACCCTGAATCAGCAAGCCATGCACTCCGACCGCCGTTCCTTTCTTACCCGCCTCACCGCAGCGGGAACTACTCTCGCCTCTGCCTCCTACCTCCGCGCTCAAGACGAGGACGCCGCCCCCGGTAAGGCGCGCAAGAAGGTCGCCTTCCTCGGCACGGTGGTGCGCACTCACTCGCACGCCCAACACTTCCTCGACCGCTTGGCCCTCGGCTATGGATGGCGTGGCGAATGGCAAGATCCCCGGGTCGATGTCGCCTCGGTCTACATCGAGCAGTTTCCAGAGAGCGGAGACCTCGCTCGCCAGCGGGTAAAGAAGTACGGCCTCAAACTCTACCCCGACATCGAGCAAGCACTCACCCTCGGCACGGGCAAGCTCGCGGTCGATGGGGTGGTCATCATTGCCGAGCATGGAAACTACCCCAACAACCAGAAAGGGCAGAAACTCTATCCCCGCTACAAGTGGTTCAAGGAGTGCGTCAAGGTATTCGAAGCGTCCGGTCGCGGCGTGCCCGTTTTCAATGACAAGCACCTCTCCACCAACTGGAAGGAGTGCGTGGAAATGGTGGAAGATTCCAAACGTCTCAACTTCCCCTTCTTTGCCGGTTCCTCGCTCCCGGTCACCCGTCGCCTGCCCTCCCTCGACATGCCCCATGGCGTTCCTCTCAAGGAAAGTGTGTGCGTGGCCTACGGAGGGGTGGACAGCTATGACATTCACGCCCTGGAGACCGCCCAGTGCATGTCTGAACGCCGCAAGGGGGGCGAAGCAGGAATCAAGAGCGTCCACGCCCTGCGTAACGGGAAACTCTGGGAAGCGCTCTCCCGTCCGGAGAGGCAGGACACCCGGCGCCTCATCCGCTCCGCCCTCACCCGGAGCCACAACCTGCCGGTGGAGACCGGCTACTATTCCGGCCGCATCGACTTCGGATGGATCCGGGAAAAGTTCGCGAATGCCACCGGCTACCTCATCGAACATCTCGACGGCTTCCGCACCACCATGCTTCTGGTCGGCATCCAGGATTTCAACTACGCCGGACTCCGGGCCGACAACAACGAAGTCGTCTCCACCCAGATGTATCTTCCCATGCCCACCCACGGATCCTCTACCGCCGACTTCTTCCATCCTCTCTGCCGCCACATCGAGGACTGCGTGCTGACCGGAAAGGTTCCCTATCCTGCCGAGCGCACCCTCCTCACCTCCGGCATGGTCATCGCGGGAGTGAACTCCCTGCACCGCGGCGGGGTGAAGGTGGAAACCCCGGAAATGAACATCGCCTACCGGGTCGGAAAGGGGTCAACCTACTGGCGGGACTGATCCCGGCTCTACCTCCGCCTCGGCGGGTTGAGAACCGCGCGCTGCGCTTCAGGCGGAAGACCGCTGGAGCCCACCCAGGCCTCTGCCGCAGTCCGGTCACGCCGGAAGAGTTGCTGTCCGGCATGGGTGAGCGCTCTGACCCGCGAACTTTCCTCCGCAATACTGTTGGCCCACTCGATGGCAGCACCCGGATCGCTATAGGAGACCCTCCGGGAAAACCCACTGATGGCCGCATCGCGCTGGGGAGAGCGGGGCATCGCGGTGATCCGCTCCCCGGCCGCTACCGGATCCCGCTGGGCCCATTCGCCAAAAGCCGAGTGCAGGCCCATGTTCTGCCCCCGTCCCTCGGAAAGGGTTTCCAGCCAGTTGACCGCCGACGCCGGATCCCGCTCAGCCCACTCGTCCCCCACTTCCTCGATGGCCCGGTCGGCAAAGCTCTGGCCGGCAAACTGCTCAACCCACTGGGCAGCCGCTTCCGGGTCCTGATTGGTGAACCTGTGGGCCACGGTGTCGAGGGCCGCTCCCTTCAGGTCCCCATCGGGCAGGCTCTGGGACCACTGGGCCGCTTCATCAATCCCGACATTCGAAACCACCTCCCTTGTGACCAATCCAAACAAGTGGTTGGCACGATCATCACCCTGGTTGGCCAGTTGTAATACGTAGTCAGTGGCGCGCGCAGTATCATTATCGGCCATCCCACTGACCATCGCCTCCTGTAACTTACGAAAGGACCCCCTTTCTTCTTCGGACAGATTGTTGATGTAGTTAATCGCCGCATCAGGATAGCCGGAAGCCCAGCCTGCCATTGTGTAGGATAGGTCGCGCTCCTCTGACTTGAGGGAATGGTCAACCGCGGCTTTCCCGTCGAGCTTACCCCACAGGTAGTGGAAATCCCGCCATTGCTCCCCACCAGCACGGTTTTCCTTAAGGTGCACCAGCATATCCTTCGCATTCTCCG
>JAAZXD010000321.1 GCA_014240355.1 Roseibacillus sp.
AGTCGGTTTACTTCGTCTTCCGGTTGTTCGTTTTCGTTGGTAAGAATGCACGGAGCTCCGACAAAAAGATCTGCATCAGCCGCTCCGAATCCCGTGCGCTCGGACCCGGCCATCGGATGACTTCCGATAAAGGAGACGCCTCGCTCCTTCATGTCCTTGCCGAGTGATTCATGGGGGTGGATCTTGATGCTGCCGACATCGGTAAGGCAGGCGCCCTCGGCCAGACCGGCCTCAACCACTTGTCCGCCGAGCGCTTTCAGCGCACCAACCGGAACGGCGAGGATGACCAGTTCCGCATCGCGGACAGCAAGGGAGAGATCAGCGGTAGTATCTTTGAAACCAGTGCCACGGATTTCTGTCACTCGCTCGGGATTGCGGCCCCAGAGGACGACCGAACTTTCGGGGTGGTGCTTCCCGACAGCCAATGCCACCGAGCCACCCAATACACCCGGTCCCAGAACAGCAATGCGGCGAAAATCAGTAACGCGAGCGGTGAGCAAACCAAGGCCAGGCCCTTCTGACAAGGCCCAGTGAATAGCGGCGTCTCAGGGAGGGTTGCTGCCTCAGGGAACCCGGAACTTGTGATCCGGGTCCGGATCGTTCGGATCGCGCACCAAAGTTCCCGGAGGAATGGCCCGGACATCGACCGGATCATTCGTAAAGGGATTAAAGACGAACCCCTCCTTGCCCGGGATAGGGACAGCCACCCGATAATCTTTTCGCGCCGGAGGGTTGGAGGCGGGATCCTGGGGATCTGGTGAAGGATCATCACCGGTCTCGCCTTCCCGGACCTTGTCGCGTGCCTCCCGGATGCCCTCCTGCTCCTCTGAAGTGAGGTCGCTGTTGGCGGCCGGATCCGGATATCCACCCCGCGGACCGTTTGGATTTGGCGGATAGGGATAGTAACAGGAACTCAAAAGAGTGGCTATAAGAGCCAGGGAGAGGGAAATATGCTTGGTTTTCATGCTAAACGGAGATGGACGGAACGGCGGGAAAAACCGCATTTCGTGGTGCCCTCATCATGCTTCAGCTTTTCCCGGAGTCAAGTCGGAGGGCGGGACTATCTAACAGGCCAAAATGGGCCGTGGAGAGCTGCCATCATTGAATTTCCGGACCTGAATTGCCGGAAATCGATGTTGAAGACCCGGAACGATCAGATCCCGATTCATGTCATGATGTCTCTACGATTCCTCATCCCTCGGATTTTTTTGCCAAATGCGCCACGCTTGCGGTCTCTCTCAGTCGCCATATGCCCCATTCCGTGACTCGAAATCCAGAGATATGGGCCCCTGTCAGCTACGATCACTCGAGCTCTGGCATCCTTTTCCGATCAGCACCTGTGGACATTCCTTGCGAGCTGTCCCTGTTTGCAGGGGCAACCTAAAGCGGTTGCAGTCCACTCATCCGCGTCTCATGCTGAGCCCTCCGCGTTCCCTATGTCCGAACCTCCTATCGTGACCACCGGTGTGATCTGCGAAGTCCTGCCGAGTCGCGTCTTTCGTGTGGAACTGCCAAACGGGAAACTGGTGATCGGACACCTGCCCGGTCGCCTTGCAGGACTGGCGGAGGAACTCGCCTTGAGAAGTCGTGTCCATCTCGAATTGACTCCCTACGATTTCGAGAAAGCCCGGATCGTTGGACCAGTTAACCATTCCGATGAGTAACGAGCGGCGCTATATTCTCGGGACGGCTGGTCATATCGATCATGGGAAGTCGTCTCTCGTGAAAGCCTTGACCGGGACTGACCCTGACCGGCTCCCCGAGGAGCAGAGGCGTGGAGTGACCATTGAACTGGGCTTTGCTCACCTTTCCCTGCGGGACGATTCCGAGGCAGAAACGGTGTTCGAACTGGGAATTGTGGACGTTCCTGGTCACGCCGACTTCGTTAATAACATGGTGGCGGGTGTGGGAGGAATGGATATAGCCCTCTTTGTGGTTGCAGCGGATGACGGTTGGATGCCTCAGTCGGAGGAACACCTGCACATCCTGACATTCCTCGGGGTCGAGCGTTGCGTAGTGGCCCTCACGAAGTCGGATCTCGCTGAGGATCTTGACTTCTCCATTGAATTTGTGAGGGACAGCCTCCGGGACACCATACTCGAGAACGCTCCCATCGTTCCGGTATCCTCTCTTACGGGCGAGGGCATCGAACAGTTGCGGACGGCGCTGTGTTCCCAGCTGGTTTCGGCTCCCCCGGTGGCCGATTTTGGCAAGCCCCTCCTACCGGTGGACCGGGCGTTTTCTGTGAAAGGGCTCGGCACCGTGGTCACGGGAACTCTTTCCGGGGGTACTCTTGTCGTGGGCGACGACGTATCGCTGCAACCGGATGGACTGGCGGCGCACGTCCGCACGATCCAGAATGACAGTCAATCGGTGGAGGTCGCTCATCCGGGCATGCGTACCGCGCTGAATCTCCCTGAGTTACAGGTCTCCGCCAGGGATCGCTCCGGCGTGGGTCGGGGCGGCCTCCTCACTGGATCACAGGCGGGGACGCCGGCGGATACAGTCAACATCAGCATGCGGCGACTGAGCCGGGAAATACCGGGTCAATTGGCCACCAGGCGTGACCTTCCGTCGGGACGCCGCGTACGGGTACACCACGGATCAGGATCCACCGGGGCGCGCATCTATTTTATCGAGGGCAGGAGCATCTCCGCCGGCCAGACCATGCTGGCACAACTGCGACTCGATGAGCCGCGCTTCATGATGGTGGGAGATCATGTCGTCCTTCGCGACTGGTCGGGAGAGGCCACCGTGGGGGGAGCGCTGGTCCTCGACGCCGATGCCAGTCGGCGGCGATTGCGCAACGAGGAACAAGTGCGATTCCTGCGGCAGCGGGCGGAGGCTCCAGACGATTTGTCGGTTCTCCTGACTTCCGCCCTGGAGCGTGATTCCCTGGTTGAACTTGCCGGACTGAAACTGCGCCTGAGGTTTTCTGACGGGGAAATCGATGAGGTCGTAGAGAAACTTCTCGCCGAAGGGGTCGCCTGTGAACTTGGCAGTCATCTGGCCGCGGCGACATGGTGGGAGGGGTTGCTCACCCGGGCTGCGGGCTTGGTGGCGGATTACCACAGGAAGAATGCCGATCTGCCTGGACTCCACCTGGAGGATCTCCGGCAAAGCGTTCAGGATGGATTGCCCGATCCTGGTCTCTTTGATCTTATGGTGGAACACCTTGGGGAGCTGGGCATTATTCAGCAGGGAACGATTCTGGCCGAAGAGTCCTTTGCTCCAGCACTTTCCGATGACATCCGGGCCGCCGCCGAGAAGATCGAGCAAACGTTGCGACGGGAACCACTGAGCCCTCCGGGCCGCGCTGAACTGGCCACCGGGACATCCTCGCAACGCGCCCTCTCCTTCCTTATTCGAGGTGGAATTGTCACTGAGTTGACCGACAAGGTCATCATCCTGACCCAGAGCTATGATCAGGCGTGTGAACAAATTCTCGACTTCCTCCAGTCGCAGGGTCAGGCCACCGCCAGTGACCTGCGTCAGCATCTTGCTACCAGTCGACGGGTCATCATGCCTCTTCTCGAACGCATGGATGCCGAGGGAAAAACCCGCCGTAACGGTGACTACCGCACCGCGGTCTCCTGAATCTGCGAGCTAGGGGCTGACCTCCTTCACCCGGTAGAATACGGGCTGGCCATCATGGATAGGATCATCGTCGGTGAAGTCAGTGGTGCTCTCCTCACCGATAATATCACGCAGGTGGTTCCAGTGAATGAGATCCCTCGAGCGCTCCGCAGCATATGCTCTTCCGAGGAGAGACGAGAAGGTAATCGTCAGGGAGTTGAATCCTTCCGAAGTGATGTTGTCCGTAAGATTGATGATCTCAAGAGGAGGCGGAGCGCTGCCTG
>JAAZXD010000322.1 GCA_014240355.1 Roseibacillus sp.
ACGGATATGGTCGTAGACCCTCCCTTCGTAGACAAGCGTCCCGGGCCAGAGATATTCCGATCCTCCGTATCCCCCAAACTGCGATTCGTCCACCCAGGAAGACTTGCTCAGCAGGAAGTAGGTCGGGATACTGGACATCAGTTCTCCCGAATAAGTCACCGGGGGGTCTCCCTCCCGGATCCCACCCCTCCAGTCGGGGGTCCCATTATAGACAAAGTAGGCGAAGTTGGATTGCGGATCATCCTCGTAGGGAACCTGCACCGAGCTTCCTCCGGCATCCTCTACCGTGATGCGATAACGTACCAGGTAGCGGTTCCGGTTCACATTGAAAGGCACGGTCCCGGTATAGACGCCGTCCCCGGCCTCTTCATCGTCGCCCTGGCCATCATCGGTCATGGGCAGATCCACCCATCCACGGTCATAGGCCGGATCAAGGTTTGCCGTCCCGTTCTGGCTGTACTTGAGGTAACGGCCGAAATAAGCCCCGGCTCTCACCAGCTGGTAGGAGAGCGTCACGGAGTCCACCCCATCCGGATCAGTCACCTGGGCCGTGATCACGACCGGTTCGTTGGAAACCGGTTGCCGGGGAGAGTGGGAGACCTGCCTCGTCTGGGGCGGCGCCTCGGTGGAGTAGGTCACATTCCGCAGACCCGGGCTGGGTCGCCCGGATCTCCAACTCCCGCCCAGATCGGTTTCCAGGGCCGGATGAATCAACTGGATGGACGGGCTCACTCCTCCCACCAGGTACCCGACAGTAGGCCAGGGAAACCCCAGACGATAATCCACCTGGCTCACCACCGCGCCTTCCGGATCCCGCAGGTTCACCGTCTCCCCGCTGTTGCGGAGTCTGCCACTCCACGGTCCGAGCGCTCCACCCCGCCGGAACTTGCTCTCGATGGTCGCCGGATCCTGGGCGATGATCAGATACGCTCCGCTCTCAATACTGGTGGCCGGCGGAAAGAGGAAATCGACCCCTCCGGATATTTCCCAGCCCTCGAGACTGACTGCAGATTCAGTGGGATTGAATACTTCAATAAACTCCGCCGTCACCGTCTTATCGGCCTCGTCGTAGTGAATCTCGTTGATGACGAGCGAAGGCACGTCAAGTTGAGCGAAAGCACTCTGGACTGCGGTCAGCAGGCCGACAGCTAGGACAATACGGGGGACAAATAGCATGATTGGGGGGCTAAGGGAATACAACGTGCCCCAGTATCCGCGTCAAAGCAAACCGAGTCGGTCCACCAACCGACTTTTAGCGTAGAAAGACGTTTCCCGGGGTTACAGGAGTGAATCCCGAAACCGTGGATGGTGAATTCCTGCTCTGACAAATCCCACTCCCTTCAAACGATTGCAGCCCTCGCTGTGATCCTCACATAGATGAATGGTGCTGATCCCCTGTTCAAGGGCCGGATGCGTAATTAATTCTCGCTCGCAGGAACAGGTCTGGGACAGTGAGGCATGCGGGCCTTCATTCTTTTATCTGCCTTTTTCTCCCTGGGTTCCGTCCCGGTTGGAGCCGAGAAGATTGCCCTCTTCGACGGGAAATCCCTGGAGGGATGGCAGTCGGTAGGATCTGCCAAATGGAGGGCAGAGGATGGCATGATTGTCGGGGGGCAGGATGGTGATCCCAGGAAAAGCGGAATTCTCATGACAACCAGATCCTTCAAGGACTTTGAACTGGAGCTGGATTTCATGATCGATGAGCACGGTAAATATAACAGCGGGGTGTATCTCCGGCATGGCCCCGGGCAAGGCCGCCAACGTGGATACCAGGTGAACATTGGCAGGGGAGCAGCGGAGGAATACGTCGGCCTTCACTACAAGAAGTGGCTCGACAAGGGCGACGAGAAGGATGAGATCCGCAAGCCGTTACAGTGGAATCACCTGCGCATCCGGGCGGTGGGAGCTCACATACAGGTATGGCTGAACGGCCAGCCAATTGTCGACTACACCGACCCCGATCCGAAGCCCGAGCACGTGGCTGCCGGAGTCATTGGCTTCCAGACCTACGGGGCGGAAGGCCACGCAGGATGGGTTAAATTCAGAAAGCTTGCGATCGTAGACCTTGCCGCCAAGGATTAAGACCGGGTCCGCAAGGTATCTGCTACTTACCGCGCGGCTGGGCGGAGGGAAGTTCCACCCCGTTTTCAGCTGCCCAGGACTGGGCAGCTTCTTCATTCTGCCGCCTCCAGACTCCGAGGGTGTGCTGCGTCATGCTCTCGCGGAGATCCTGGTTCTCGATCGTGGAGGCCCAGTTGACGGCGGTGGAGGGGTCGTCATATGCATGGGTTGCGGCCTTGGCGAGGCCGGTGACGCCACTGTCATAACTGGGTCCTGCCGGTTGCTCTCCCAGCCAGTTGGCTGCAGCCTCCGGGTCAGCAGTGGTCCAGTTCCACATGAGATGGCCCATCGCTCCCGCGCGGCCCTCTCCCTCGGGTTGATTCCCTAGCCATGCCGCGGCATCTGCCGGGGCCTGCTGCGACCAGTTGCGAACCACATCGAGAAGATAGGGCGAACGCTCCTGCTGTGGAAGTTGATCGACGTAGGCGGCAACAGCAGAGGGTTCACTGGCAGCCCAGGTTCCCAGCGCTTCACTCAGGGCACCCTCACGATCGGCACCGCTCAAGGTGTTGGCCCACGCGACTGCTCCCGCTGCATCGCGAGCGGCCCAGGCCTCTGCGATCTGCCCGAGGAGCCTGGGGCGATCGGCACTATCGAGGCTCATGGCGAGGGCCGCTGCCCGTTGGGGGTCACTTTCCAGAATGTTGCTGATGATGCCTGAGTAAGCTCCCACCTGCTGTTCCGGATCGAGTGTAGAGGCCCACTCGAGAGCGGCATCGGGATCCTGCCGGGCCCACTGCTCTGCCACCGATTGAGTAAGCAAGTCACTCATCCATGGCTGCCTGAGGATCGCGTTGTCGGAATCACTCAGCCATGCTGCCGCTCTGGCAGGGTCGATGGCAGCGAGGGTTCCGAGGACGGTGCCTGCATCCGAGTAGGCCTGTTTTCCGCCCGCCGGGGAGAGGCTTGCCAAGGCTGCATCCGGATCTTCCTGCGTCCACTTGGCCAGGAGAAGATTCCGGAGAAAGTTTGTCTCCGGGTTCATCATCTTGCCCTTGCCGGAACCGGCGCGCAGTTCCTTCAGGTAACCTTCAATCTCGTCAGCAGTGAGGTTTTTTACGAATGCAAGGAGCACCTCATAGCGCTTCAGAGGGTCCGGGATGCCAAGGATCTCCGCAAGCGACTGGGAAGGGAGACTTCCCTTGGGGTGCTTCTGCCCACCCCCCCCTGAGAGGGTCTTGCGCCCGGTGGACGCGACGACTCCTGCCGACTTTCCGTTCCTTTCGGATGTCGTTGTTCCTGCTGCTTTGTCAGGCGGACTCGAACTCCTCGTCAGTTGCCAGGCGTTGAGGGCCAGGGAAATGGCCAGGAGTGACGCAAGGAGGAGGAAGTTTTTTCTCATTGTAAATCCGGTGTGTCCGGGACGGTGTGGATTTAGCGGAGGAAAATCAAACCGAATTGGAGGCTCTTCGCCTAGGTAATCGTTCGACCATACGGCAAATTTGCAGGATTTCCGCAAATTAAATCTGGAGTAACAAGGTCGCCTTGGTTTTTGGCCTGCTCCTTCGAATTGCCTTCTCCCGTAATGGTTCTGGTAGAGCCAATATTTTTACAGTGGAGTGGGCCCCGGCAGCGGTGCCTGTAACCTTCGAGAGCAACCTTGTTCAGATGCTCATTTCAACAGCCGGATCAAGTTTTTGCCGTTGGACGGTCCTCGGTCCCCTTATCGCCGCAGTACTCGCCCTCGACTTTGAGTGGCTGGGGGCATCTCCGGAGGCCGCCCCATCGAATCGGCC
>JAAZXD010000323.1:0-3589 GCA_014240355.1 Roseibacillus sp.
AATGACCACTGAACCTGAAGATTGAATAAGCGGTAATGTCGATTTTGAAAATTGCCCCTTCCCATTATTAAGATATAATCTGTCTTGCCATAACTCTGAACTCTCGTAAAACTCATAACTACCACTTACCACATACAGATCCTGATCACCGTCATTATCGAGATCGATGAAGAGGGCGCTGCGGCAGAAGTCGAGGACATCGACGCCGGCCTCGGCAGAAGCATCCCGGGCCGTGCCATCCGGTTGATGGAGGAAGAGCCGGTTGGGAAGGCCGCCGGGTTGGAGCAGGTAAAGGTCGTCGAGTTCGTCGCCATTGACATCGCCCACGATGACCCCCTGGGCCCCCAGGAGATCTGCAACCAGGCTCTTGTCCGAGCGTGCGCGCCAGTAATCGAAACTCCTTGCCAACTGCTGGCGGTAGCTCGCGGCTCCCGCCAGGACGGTCGGAGCTGCGTCGGCGAACTCGATCCGGCCGGCCTTTCCTGGCCGGACCTCGCGGTAGCCGGTGACCCGCACGGAGCGCAGGCGGGGGGGCACCTCGGACGTCCATTCGCAGTGCCAGGTGGAAGTGATCTGCCTCCAACCATCGGGGCGTTTCCCGCGCATTTCGAAGAGCATCCTGGTTAGAGCGCGCTCGCCCTGGAGTTCGACATGCATGACCTTGAACTTCGCCCGGCGCTCTTCGGCCCCCTCGAGCAGTGACGCCAGGGAGCGCAGGGCGACCACAAATCCATCCGCTCCCCGGTGCTCCGGTTTGGCCCCGGTCTTGGCGTTCGGAGAGGCCTCGGCGACACTCATGGTCACGTTCTCGCCCAGGGGCTGCAATTCGAGGAAGCGCAACGGGGAACTTGCGAAGCCTTCCGCGAGCAGCATCTCGAGCTTCGCCGGATCGAGATCCTCGGGATGAATGAGGAGCTTGGCGAGAGACTTCATTTTGACCGCGGCCTCCTCGCTCAGGCTTTCACTCTCCCATCCCGCCTTGTCGGGATCGATCTCTGCGAATTCATCTGCCAGGCGCCGGTGCAGATCGAGTGAGCCGGACTGGGCGGAGACTGTTCCGTCCTCCGCTCCGTGGGTTTCGATCACGAAGGAGGACACCATCGCGGCGGCGGCGAGGTGGATGAGGGGACGGGGCCGAAGGTGAGGAATTGCCATGCTCGGTGGGGAACCCACGCAGAATTGCCCCAAGATTTATCAATCAGAGACTACATATAAACTCCTTTTTCACGAGACCTGCGCCCCTGGCGGGGTGAATCCACTCTATGATCCGGAGGCGAGGCTTTTGGAAACATCCACCGCTGCGTCCAGGAAAGAGGGGCATCTCGGTTCCCAGCCGGTCGATCGGAGTTTCTCGTTACTCACCCGCTTGTGGCTCCAGGCCCGCTTGCGATTTTCCGGTCTCGGTCCCTTGGGCGGAATCGGGCGCTCAAAGATCTGCGCGAGGGCTTGATAACAATCGCCCTGGTGAAGGGGAGAGGAGTCCGCGACGTTATAGACCTGGCCGCGTGAAGTCTTCGCATGGCTGGCAAGGGAGAGGAGGGCGGAGGCGGCGTCGTCACGGTGGATCTGGTTGAGGAAGCGCCGCCCGTCTTCCTCGATGATGGCGGTGCCCTCCAGGAAGCGCTGGAGTATCACGCTGCGGCCCGGGCCGTAGATGCCCGCCAGGCGGGCGACCGTGCCGTTCCGCTCCAGGACCTGCGATTCGGCTTCAAGGAGGAGAAGACCCGTTTCGCGCGTCGGTTCGGCAGGCGATTCTTCGGTGACCAGGGAGCCGTCGATCTGGTGATAAACGGACGTGCTGGAGACGAAGACGAGATGAGACTCAGGAAAGGTGGCGAGGAGGTGTCGGGAGCCGTCCAGAAAGACACTACGGTAGGCGTCGGACCCACCCCGGTTGGAGGAAGCGGTGAAGATGATGGTGGCTGGAGGTTCAATTCCTGCCCTGAGCTGTTCGACCTGGTCCGGGCTGGAGAGGTCGCAGGGGAGGGCACGGTCGTCACCCGATCTGGAGAGGGTGGTGACGTGCCAGCCCGTCCCGGAAGCCTGCCGGGCAACTTCCTGGCCGAGGTAGCCGTGGCCAGCGATGAGAAGGGGGCGATCCATCTGGTAAATGGTGGACGGTAAACCGCAGAAAGAAGCCTGCGAAGTGCAAACCCGGAACGGCATCAGTTTTGTCAGTTCACGGGTTGCTTCCTCTCCGAGACGAATAGTAGTCCACCAGCCCCTTCACCACGGCATCACGATACTCCCGGAAGAGCGACTTGCGCAGGGTTCCCGCTACTTCCATTTTACCGTCGTAGTCTCCGGCCTGCACCCGGGCGTGGATTTCTTCATTGTTCATGACGTAGGGTTCAAAGAAGAGAACGGGGCACTGGTAGAGGCGGTTGGCGAGGAGGTTGCGGGTCCAGAGGGCGGGACCGATCTGCCGGGCCGGTTTGTCCAGGCGATAGATGTAGGCGGGCAGGCCGGTGTCTTCCAGGAAGGCGGTGGCGAGGGCGCCGGCAAGGGCGGACTCTTCCTCGTGCACTTTCTGGAAAATCTTGTGCATGAGCTCAAAGCGCTCGTCCTCGTGGGCGATTTCGCCGTCCATGTAGGCACCGTGGAGGATCATGTGAAAGTGGTTGCGGGGCGAGAGAAGAGGTTCGGCAGAATCCTCGCCCCAGTTTTCGGCATTGAAGTGAAGGCAGAGGACGAGGTCGGGCTTGATGGTTTCATTGACCAGGGTGGCGCGGGCCCGGATCTCGGCAGTGCGGTAGAAGAGCTGTTCGGCCCGGGCGAGGACCTCTGCTGCCGGGGCCCCCGGCATGAGACGGGCGGCGTATTCCTTCAGGTCCCCGGGGCGCAGTTCGGTGACTGGTTCGCTGGCCGACCGGACGAGGGTCACGGTAGCTCCCAGGGACTGAAGTCGTGGGGCGAGCAGTCTGGCGGTCCGCAGGGTCATGTCTCCTTCGGTGACCGGGGTGGTGTCGTCGATCTGATACCAGCGCTCCTCCATGCGGGCCCACTTGCCCCCGATGTGACCGGGGTCGATGGCGATGCGCACTCCGTCGAGGGGTCGGCCGGTGGGTTCGGAAGGGATTTCAGTCGCAGGTCGCCAGTAGCGCGGCGGTGCTTGGCGGGTCTCTCCGAGGGCAAAGGCGATTGTAGGACCGGGAGCGGACAGCTCCGAGGCCACCATGACGGCGTTCTCTCCGATCTCGAAGTGCAGATTCTCTCCGAGGAGATAGATGTCCGTCAGGGCAGTTTCGAATTCCGCCCGGGTGAGGACGCCATCATACTTGGAGAGTTCGGTCCACTCGGGAGGGGTCCCGAGGTTGGCGAGGCGCGGATCAGGGGCGGGGAGTTCCGGGGTGGAATCGATCCGCGGGAGCCGGGTGAGGAGAGGGTAGAGGATCCCGATGAGGAGGATTACTCCAATAAGGTAGAGGGGAGATGCTTTCCGCAGGCGGCTGGACATCGCGATCCGTTGAATCCTGTTGTTGTTCGGCAGGGACCTGATTGACTTCCCGGAGTTTTCCCGCTGGTCGGCTTTATACCATAGAATTCGGAGAATGATCAGAATCCTGTTTTTGGGCGATGTGGTGGGGGA
>JAAZXD010000323.1:3599-3852 GCA_014240355.1 Roseibacillus sp.
GTCTGCGGGGGTTGCGGGAGGAAGAGAACCTCGATTTTGTGGTGGTGAATGGGGAGAACGCGGCCGGGGGGAGAGGGATCACATCGAAGATTGCGATCGATCTCCTGCGAGCGGGGGCAGCGGTCATTACCACTGGGGATCACGTGTGGGATCAGCGGGAGGTCATGGAATATTTTCCCACCGAGCCCCGTCTTCTGCGGCCGATTAATTATCCCGAAGGAGCCCCGGGGGCTGGCAGCGTGGTGCTGGAGAC
>JAAZXD010000324.1 GCA_014240355.1 Roseibacillus sp.
GGCCACTTCCGGAACGACCCCGCCGTAGGCACGATGCAGGGCAACCTGGGAAGAAATGAGGGAGGCAAGGATCTCCACTCCGGTATCCGTTCCCTGGCGCAGGATGGCCACCTCGCTCTCATCACAGGATGTTTCGATGGCCAGGAGCGTGGGAACTGAATCCGGGATTCCCGATCCTGAGTGTTCGCTGGTGGGCATCGCTGATAATTCCTTCTATTTCGCGAGCGCCTCCAGTGCTGCGACAACCACCGGATCCTTCCAGGTCTCGAGGGCCGTTTCTTCTTCCGGCGTGAGAGAATCACGGCGGCGGAAGAGAGCGAGATTAGAGCGGTCCTCGTCGGTAATCTTGACCGGGATGTCGGGTGTGATTCCCACTTCGTGAGGGGTGCGCCCCGAGGGAGTGTGGTAGGTCGCGATAGTGAGGCGCAGGGCGGTTTCTCCCAGAGGGATGATGTGCTGGACGGATCCCTTGCCGTAGCTGGTCTCTCCCACGATGGTGGCACGCTTGAGATCCTGCAGGGTGCCGGCCACGAGTTCCGAGGCGCTTGCGGAGTCACGGTCGATGAGGACGGCGACGGGATAGCTGCGCTTCCTGCGCTTGCGTTCAGGGGTCTTCATCGGTGGGGAGTTGTGCTCTGGGTGACGTCCCTGGGTGAAGACTACCTCGGTTGCAGGAGGAATAAACTCCCCCGCGATGGCGACCGAGATGTTGAGGAGTCCGCCGGGGTTGCCCCGCAGGTCGAGGAGCAGGGCACGCAGGCCCTTGTCTTCCAGGTCATCGAGAGCGGCTTCGACTTCACGATGGGAGGGGGCGGTGAATTCAGCGAGGTGGAGGTATCCCGCCTTCAATCTGGTTGCTTCGGGACTCTTCAGGAGCATGGCATCCGGAACGGCGCTTTTTCTGATCACGCTGCGCAGGAGAGAAACCTCGTATTCCTTGCGGTCGATCTTGCGCCGGAGGCTGAGTCCGATTGTGTCGCCGGGACGTCCTTTCAGACGGGAAAGGGCGGTGGCCAGGGCCAGTCCAGGGATGTCCTGCTCACCGATTTTCAGGATTCGGTCGCCAGGGGCGATTCCTGCACGGGCGGCGGCGGAACCGGAATGAACTGCGGTCACGCTCAGGAAATCAGAGTTCTTTCCAAGGGTGAGACCAAGCCCCGGAAGGGTGGGTGGCCGTTTCTCCTCGCTGATAAAGCTGTAGGTTTCGGGATGGTAAAAGCTCGAGAAGTTGTCGAGGGAATCGAGCATGCCCTCCAGGGCGTGATTGACGAGGCGTTCGTAGCTGAGACGGTTTCCGTCGGGGTGATGGGCGCGCACCTGCTCGAGGACCTTGATGAACCGTTCGACGTGTTCGTAGCCTTCGCCCTCATCGGGGAGGGGGGCAGGTCCGGGAGGACCTTCTTCCCGGGCGGAGCCAAAGGCCGGAAGGAAGGCGATTGTGATCGCGAGAATCATGCGCGCAGCCATGCTCCGAGCGTAAAGGCGCATTGCAGAAAGGGAAGCGAGTTTGAGGGGGGAGCTGCGACTATGCCGCATCTGCGCGCTTCTTCCGTATCGTGGGCGACTTCGAGCCTTCGATCACACCGCGGTTGATGGAGACCGATTCGATGTCATCGCGCGATGGAATGACGTACATGATGTCGAGGATGACGGCCTCGAAGATGGAGCGAAGTGCACGCGCACCGGTGCCCCGGCGGACCGCTTCCTCTGCCATGGCACGCAGGGCGTCCCGGGTGATCTTGAGCTTTACGCCATTGAGGGCCAGTTGCTTCTGGTACTGCTTGACCAGGGCGTTGCGCGGTTCGGTGAGAATGCGGATGAGTTCGTCCTCGGAGAGGGACAGGAGAGAGGAGTGTACCGGCAGGCGGCCGATGAATTCCGGGATCAGGCCGAAGTGCAACAGGTCTTCGGGTTGCACCTTGTCCATGAGGTCCTCGGGTGCCTCCGCCTCCCGGGCAGTTTTCTCGGCTGCAGCAAATCCGAGAGCATTGCGGCCCAGGCGCCGTCGCACGATGTCCTCCATCCCCACGAAAGCTCCTCCACATACGAAGAGGATACGCTCGGTGTTGACCTGGATGTAATCCTGCTGGGGATGCTTGCGACCGCCCTGGGGAGGAACATTGCAGACGGTGCCTTCCAGGATCTTGAGGAGCGCCTGCTGGACGCCCTCCCCGGAGACGTCGCGTGTGATGCTGACATTCTCGGTCTTGCGCCCGATCTTGTCGATCTCGTCGACATAGATGATGCCCTGCTCAGCCTTCTCGACATCGAAATCGGAGGCCTGCAGCAACCGAAGGATGATGTTCTCGACATCTTCGCCGACGTAACCAGCTTCCGTCAGGGTGGTGGCGTCCACGATGCAGAAGGGGACATCCAGTACGCGGGCGAGGGTGCGGGCGAGGAGAGTCTTCCCGGATCCGGTGGGGCCGAGAAGAAGGATGTTCGATTTTTCTATTTCGACATCGGCGAACTCCTCGGAGGCGAGGGATGTGTCCTGATGGAGGCGCTGGTAGTGATTGTAGACGGCTACGGCGAGGACCTTCTTGGCCTGGTCCTGCCCGATCACGTATTCGTCCAGCAGTTGGCGGATCTCCACCGGGGTGGGAGTCTTGATGCCCTGGGCAAAGGCCGGGTCGAGGTCGGACTGGTCCTCTCCGGCAAATTCCTTTTCGAGGATGGTCGAGCACACCTCGATGCACTCGTTGCAGATGTATACTCCGGGGCCCGCAATCAGTTTTTTCACCTCCGAGTGGCTTTTGCCACAGAAGGAACACATCGTGAGGTTGGATGCTCGGGCCATTACTTTAATGAAGCAGGAATGAGAAGAGCTCGTGGGGAGCACTCATCCCTTGCCGGAAAGTTTAGCAGAAAGGCGGCGTTTTCGCCCCCTTTTTTTCAGGAACCTGAGGATTCTTCCTCGTCTCCCAGTTCCTTGCGGTTTTCGAGGACACGGTCGACGAGGCCGTAATCCGCAGCCTCATGGGACGACATGTAATTGTCACGGTCAGCATCACGGTCAACAGTTTCCAGATCCTTGCCGGTGTGCTTGGCGAGAATGCCGTTCAAACGTTTCTTGAGTTCAAACATGAATTCGACCGTGCGCTCAACATCGGAGGCAGTGCCCTGTGCTCCACCGGAGACCTGGTGGATCATGACGTGTGAGTTTGGGAGGCAGAAGCGCTTGCCCTCGGTGCCAGCAGTGAGGAGGACCGCGCCCATGGAGGCTGCGATCCCGATACAGTAGGTGTTCACATCGCAGGTAACGAACTGCATGGTGTCGTAAATCGCAAGACCGGATGTTACGCTCCCACCAGGCGAGTTGATATAGATGTGAATGTCCTTCTTGGGGTCGGCCATCTGCAGGAAGAGCATCTGGGCAATCACCGAGTTCGCCACGAAGTCATCGATTGGCGTGCCGATGAAGATGATGCGGTCCTTGAGGAGCCGCGAGTAGATATCAAAGGCTCGTTCGCCGCGACCGTCCTGTTCGATGACGGTCGGGACGAGGTAGGTGTTGCGGGGTGGCGCGGAGGAGGCGGAGATCGGTTCGAGGTTACTCATCTTCGTTTGCGGATTCTTCTTTGGTTGCATCGGGAGCAGACGCGGACACTTGATCAGACTGGTTTTCAAGCTCGGTCGCGACTCCCCCGGGTCCGGCTGCAGGATCAGCCTCTTCGGCTTCCTCTCCGGTGGCCTGCCCGATGCCTTCGACCTTCGCGTGCTCCAGCAGGAAGTCAATGGTCTTGCTGAGAAGCATCGAGTGCTGCAGTCCGCGCAGCCTGCCGCTCTTCTGAAGCTCCTTCGCGAAGCTCTTGATCGGCTTCTTTTCCTGGTTGGCGAGGGCCGCGAC
>JAAZXD010000325.1 GCA_014240355.1 Roseibacillus sp.
GGACAGCTAGTTGAATCAAGTCAGACATCTTCCCGGTCAGGTCCCCTTCGTATTCCCGAACAATTCGATGTGTAGCCTAGGACAGAAGCGGTAACCAGTTCGTTTGCACAACTCGGCAACAAACTGGCCCCGGTTCTGGAGGGTCTCCGGGTCGGTTCCCTCCGGCATGAGGAGGACCTGCCCGGGAGCAGGCGGTGGGGTGACCCCGCCCAGCAGTTCGTTGATCTCCTCGATCTGCCCGGGATCACTGACCACGAACTTGAACTGGCAGTTATAGCCGGCTGACCAGGCATCGAGAACTTCCGGCTTGATCCGGCATTCCTCGTGGCGCCTGGACCAGCCTTCCCCGAACTGCTCTCCCTCCGGGGTGGAATCCGCCAGCTTGGGGCTGAGGGAGGCCAGATCACAGGTGATTTCCCCGGGCACGATGGTTCCCGCCGTCTCGATGGTGAGGTGATACCCGGAAGCCTTGAGTTGGCTGGCCAGATCGTGGATCCCCTTCGCCATCATCGGTTCTCCTCCGGTCAGGACCACGTGGGTGGCCGGATGTTCCCGCACCTGTCCCATGATGTCTTCCACCGAGAGCGTCTCCCCTTCCGGCTCCCAGGAGGCGTAGGGCGTGTCACACCAGCGGCATCGGAGATTGCAGCCCGAGGTCCGCACAAAGACGGAGGGAACTCCCGCCAGGAGGCCCTCGCCCTGCACTGAATAAAAGATTTCCGCGATCAGCATCTCTCTAGTCCCCGGCCGGGCTGGCGGGGAGGTCCCCGGTCTCGAGGTATTCGGTCGGGTCGGGGAGCCCCGCGACCTGGAAGGCCTCCCGTCGCTCCACACAGGTGCCGCATGTCCCGCAATGGATCTCCCCTCCCTTGTAACAGGACCAGGTCTGCGCGAAGTCGACCCCCAACTCACTCCCGCGCACCGCGATCTCTTCCTTCCGCAGCGAGATGAAGGGCCGGATCAGATCAATCTTCTCGTAGGTCCCCAGGGTGATGGCATCCCCCATCGCGGCCATGAACTCTTCCCGGCAGTCGGGGTAGATCGCGTGGTCCCCGGAATGGGCCGCGATGATGAGCCCCTCCGCCCCCCGGCTCTCGGCGAGCCCGGCCGCAATCGCGAGCATGATCCCATTCCGGAACGGGACCACGGTGGCCTTCATGTTGGATTCCTCGTAGTGCCCCTCCGGGATCTCGCCCCCGGACTGGAGAAGGTTGGAACGAAACAGTTCGTTCATGAACCCGAGCTCAATGACCTCGTGCGCTACTCCCAGCTTTTCGGCGTGATGGCGGGCCAGCGGGATCTCCCGGTGGTTGTGCTTGGATCCGTAGTTAAAGCTCAGGGCCACCACGACCTCATGCTCTTCGTGGGCGGCATGGAGGGCGACCACGGAGTCCATTCCCCCGCTGACCAGGACTGCCACCTTCTGTCCGCCTTTCATGACTGAATCCTGGAAATGGTTTTTCCCGGTGTGAACCGGGGGGCTTCTACTAGCCCTCGGGATAGCTGGCCGAGGCGGTGAGACTGATCCCGCCCCGGGGCGAAAACTCGCCCACCACGGTCATGCGGGCCGGCCGGGCCGCCGCCACCAGGTCGTCGAGAATCCGGTTCACGATTTCCTCATTGAAGGCGGGCTGGTTCCGGAAGGAGGCGAGATAATATTTCAGGGCCTTGGTCTCGAGGCACGACTCCGCCGGAACGTAGCTGATATGCATGTGAGCGGTGTCCGGCTGGCCGGTGACCGGGCAGAGGGAACTGAACTCCGGGCAGTCCAGCTCAATGGTGTAGGCCCGGTCGGGCGACTTGTTAGGGAAGGTCTCCAGTTTCGCCTCCTCCGGGGAGGCAGGCAGCCTGCTCTCGTGCCCGAGGAGACTGAAATCATCTGACGGTCCATTGCTCATGTCCGCGGCGACGCTAGAGCAATCCCGCACCTGATCCAACCATGAATGCATGGGAGAACGTCTCTCGAACGGGGTCTTCTCCCGTCAGAATCACCCGAAAAAGCGGAAGGTTCCCCCGGACCCTGTGATCGGAATACTGACCGCCGCAGGCCGCACCGGGAGTGATCCGCATACGACCCCGTTGACAAGTCCTCTTCGGAATTTGGGTGCTTTCCACCGCAGTTGCCTCAAAGTGCTCCGGACGAAATGGCAGACCCGCTCTCCCCGGAAAAGCGTTCCTGGAACAGGAGCCGGATCCGGCCTGCAGATACGAATCCTTCCCTGGTCATCCCTTCCCTGAATCCCTGAAATATGAAACCGCTCCTGCCTCTTCTCTCCGTCCTGGGCCTGTGTGGGCTGGGCCTGGCCCAAGACACTGCTCCCACCCCCATTCGTGTCACCGAGGGCCCCATTCTCGGACGCCCCGCCCCCGATTCCATGACCCTCTGGGTCCGCACCGAGCGCCAAGGCGAGGTCGAGCTCTTCTATGGGACGGATGTCGACAACCTCGACCATACCGTCACCTTCCACACCCGGGGTCCCGAGCACGATTACACCGGTCTTCTCACCATCGGCGAACTCACCCCCGACACTCGTTACCACTACCGGATCGCAGATCACCAGTTGAGCGGATCCTTCCGCACCATGCCCCGGGCAGAGGATTTCAAGAACCCCAGGGGCAACCCCGAGGGATTGTTCAACTTCCGCTTCGAGTTCGCCTGCGGCAACAATCCGAAAGGCGCCGGCGACAGCGTGGGTCCGACCCTGCCGATCTTCGACACCCTGAATGCCAGGGTGCGCGACCAGATCCACTTCGCCATCCTCAACGGCGACTGGCTCTACGAGACTCGCCGTGACTACCCGCCTGGGGAATGGCTCCACCAGGTCGGCCTGGCCGGGGCCGACACTCCCCGCCTCGTCCGCCACGCCCCCACCGTCGTCGGGGTGTGGCAGAACTACAAGGACCTCCTGCACCGGGGCCGCAACCTGGCGGAATGGCACCGTCACATGCCCACCTATTTCACCGCCGACGACCACGAACTGATCAACGACATCTACGGGACTGCCGAGACCGGCTACGTCAACCGCCGGGCCGTTTTCAGGGACATCGCCACCCAAGCCTGGTTCGATTACCTGGCCTGGGCCAATCCGGTGAAACACGATGTCCCGGCCTGGTTCGGCTCGGCGCAATTCAGGAAAGGCAGTGACGTCCTGGTGGACAGCGAGGCCGATTTTACCAAGCTGGACCTCGACGCCATGGCCAACCTGCACGTGCACTGGGGCACGCCCACCGCAGGAGTCCCCGATTCCAAGCTGGACGCCGAACCGGGCAACCCGAACTCGGCGGTCTACGACATCGTCAAGGTGCTGGGACCCAACAAACTGAAAGTGACGCCTGCAGCCAGGGCCAACGGAGTGGCCTCGTATTCCATCGGGCGACGCTGCTACGGGAAATTCACCGTTTCCAATTGCGACTTCTTCCTTCTCGACACCCGTAGCCACCGCAACCTGCACAATGTGGACAAGCCGGACAACCCGAAGGCCACCATGCTCGGGAAGCAGCAACTGAAGTGGCTCATGGACGGCATCCGAAAGAGCAGGGCCGACTTCATCTTCGTGGTCTCCTCGGTCAACTTCATGGTCCCCCACGTCGGCAGCGGGGGCGGAGACGACAAGCAGGCCACCATCAAGAAGGACGATGCCTGGACCGTGTTTCTCAAGGAGCGCGAGGAACTCATCGAGTTCTGGGACGACCTCGACAAGGCGGTCTTTGTGCTGACCGGCGACCTCCACAACAGCTTCGCGATCAAGATCACGGACAACGTGTACGAATTCGCCAGTGGCCCGCACAACTCGATCAACCACGCTCCCATGAAGGACGAGGGCGGTCGCCCCGCCAA
>JAAZXD010000326.1 GCA_014240355.1 Roseibacillus sp.
GTCAGCCCGTTCTGCGCTTGGCAGCCGCAGGTGGGGCAGCACGAGTAGTTGACGATGACGCGCCGGGCCCGCGGGTCCGGGTCCACGAGCGCGAAGCCCATGTTCTGGTTGGCGTGAAAGGCTTCTGCTTCGGCCCGGCCGATGGTGGTATCGCAGCCACCCATGGGAGAGACGAAGTACTCGATCATGCCGTTGGTATCCGGGTGATTGACGTCGAAGCGGTAGAGTTCCCCGTCGGTCGGCAGGTCGATCCCGGCCTGGCGCTGGGTGTCGAAGATGACCCGGGTGGCATCGGTGACGGCCTGTTCGGAAGGGAGAGCGTTCAGCCAGTCGGGCACGGGATAGGATCCGACCGTGGTGGTCAGGATGCCCGGCTCGCCGGGAAGAGGAGTGATCGTGTTCATACGTGACCGCAGATGATTCGTTGCGGCCGGAGTTTCAAGTTCTGCACCTGAAGTTGCAAGTTATGATCCGTCTTTGAGGTCGCGGGCAAAGGCTTCTCGATGGGCCTTGTCCGGGGATGGGCTGAACCTGCTCACCAAAGCAAAAACGAGAGCGTTGACGATAATCCCGCACATGCCGACATCGAAGAGTGCTTTCAGGTTGGAGGTGCCTTTGAGCAGCGAACTGGTTTCTCCGAGGATCATCCTGCCGAGGGGAGGAAAGAGGCAGACGGTGAGGATTCCGGCCGCCAATCCAGCGATGGCGCCCGCGCGGCTTCCCCGCCGGAAAAAGAGCAGATCGACCGTGATCGGGAGCATCTGGGCCGAAAAGGCCATCGCGAGGCCGAAGAAGGCGGTGATAGTATTCAGAATTTCGGAGTTCCCACCGACGATGGCGATGCGGGCTGCGGCCAGGGTTGCGACGATGATGACGATGCGTCCAATCCAGGTGCGCTCCTCCTCTCCGGACTTTGGGCGGAGGGGATGATAGACATCGCGGGTGGCGACCGCACTGAGGGCGTGCAGATTGGAATCGGCGGTGGACATGGAAGCCGCCATCACCGCGACCAGGATCAGGGAAACGAGTATCACGCCGATCCCCCCGAACATGACGGGGAAGTAGTCCTGAATCACATGAATGAGGATTTGATCCGTTTTGTCTCCGTTGGGAAGACGAAGCGCGCCGTTCGCTGCCTCGATCGGTTCATAGAGAACACGCCCGCCAAGACCAACGAGGAAGACTCCGAAGATGAAACAGATGGGGAGGATGGTGGAAAACGCGATTGCAGAACGGCGCAGGGTGGCGGAATCGCGGGCGGCGTAGAAGCGCATCCACTGCGCTGGCTGAATGATGCTGGCAAGGGAGGCAAAGGCACAGAAGGTGAGGAGCTTCCAGGCGTTGTGTTTTCCCGGTGCCTCGGCAACGGTGAGCAGTTCGCCACCGAGTTCCGAGGAAACCCGCGAAAAATAACCGGAAGGTCCTTCGAGGGCATAGATGACGGCGATGCCGGAGAGCAACATCGCGGTGAGGAGGATGAGTCCTTGCATGACATCGGTCCAGGCGACCGAGCGCATCCCTCCAATAATGACATAGACCATTGTGACGAGTGAGAGGGCACCTACTCCGAAGTCCTCCATGCTGATCTGCTGGCCGAACATCGTGATGTGTTCGACTTCGCGGAAGAGTCCATCGGCAAGCAGACCGCCCGCTTTCACCTGCATTACGACATAGGGGATGACGTAGAGCACGCCGGTGAGTGCTACCAGGATGCGGATCCATGGGGAGTCGCCGTAGTAGTCGGTGATCATGTCGGCGGGGGTGATGTATCCGCGCTTGCGTCCGATTCTGCGAATGCGATTGCCGAGGATATAGATCGCGGCCGCAGCCACCGGAAGATTCAGGGCATAGAGCATGGGCGCGATGCCACCCTCGTACATCCAGCCGGGAAAGGTGAGGATCGCGAAGCCCGAAAAGTAGGTCGCCATGATGGTGAGGGAAGTGACGAGCACGCCCTGTCCGCGGCCCGCGAGATAGTAATCGGTTTCGGCGTGCGCGGCCCGGCGGCTCTTGAGGAGGCTGATGATGCCGAGGGCGAGGAGGCCAACGAGATAGCAGGCGAGAATAATATAAGGCCAGTTGCCCAGGGAGGGCGCCTCGGTTTGGGCGAATAAGGGGATCATGGGCTTAGTCAGAATCCTTCCACACCGTCCGAGCTGCGGTGATGATGCAGCCCGCCATGACCAGAAACCAAAGAACAACCCACAGGTAGAGCGCTGGGACGCCGAACCAGATATTCGGCTCCTCCGGAGTGCCGTCGATCAGGGTGGCCCCGGGGCCGGGGCCAAGAACCAGCGCGAGAAGGAAGATGGCGGAGAGAAGGTGGCCCTTGGTCACGGACTGCCATCTCAGCGGAGAGAGGTGGGGGCTGTCGACCGCAAATGTAGCGTCGGGTTTTGGATAGGCGCTTGTTTGGCTGCGAGTTCTCCGGTTCAGTGGTCACCGCGATGTCGTTCTCCGTTGACTCGATTTCCTTCCACACCCGCTGGATGAAGACGCGATTTCCGTTCAGATACGGGATCGCGGCCATGACCGAGCTGCCGCATGTCTTTGGAGTGGCGGAAGGGAGCCTGGGAGGTGCGCCCTGGTGTGGCCTGGCCTCGGAGGGACTCCCCCCCAAGTGGTTCACGTAGAACCCGGACACATGTTTCGAGGAGGATCTTCCCGCCATGGTGGAGAGTCTTCAGCATGCATCCGATCTTGCGGTGAACTCGACCCATGAGTCAGTCTTTGCGGCCTGGCGCTCGCTCCATGAGGAACAGGATCGCTGGGCACGGGAAAAGGGATATCCGCCGCTTCTGGCGCACCTGGGGACAGCCTTCACCGAGCGAATGCTCATCGATGGCTTTTGTCGGGGGGCGGGGCTGAGCTTTGTGGACGCGGTGCATTCGAATGCCCTGGGAATCGACCTGGGGAGGATCCATCCCGAGCTGGCCGGGACGGAGCCCGGCGACTGGCTGACCCGACCAGGGAAATCCATTATCGTGCGCCACACGGTGGGACTCGGCGATCCCCTGCGGGCCGGGGATATTCCGGAGGATGAACGCATTGACGATGGCCTGCCCCACGCCCTGCTTGAGGCAATTCGTCAATACGGGTTGACCCATTTCAAGATCAAGGTCTGCGGTGATCTGGAAGTCGATGTCCCGCGCCTGAAGGATGTGGCGGCGGTGCTGTCGGAAGCATCCCCGGAATTTCGTTACACCCTGGACGGCAACGAGCAGTTTCGGGACATCGCCACCTTTCGTGAACATTGGGAGGCCTATCGTGCGGAGCCGGGGCTGGCGGTCCTGTTCGAGGGCGACAGACTGCTTTTTGTCGAACAACCCCTGCATCGGGACGTGGCTCTTGCGGAGAGGGTCCGGGATGGGCTGGCGGCCTGGGCCGAAGCACCGCCCATGATCATTGACGAGTCGGACGGCGAACTGGACAGCATGAGGCAAGCCCTCGCGCTGGGCTACCGGGGGACCAGTCACAAGAACTGCAAGGGGGTGATCAAGGGCGTGGCCAACCGGTGCCTGATCGAATGGCACCGGCGTCAGCGCCCGGAAGAGGGTCCCTGGCTGATGAGCGGTGAAGACCTTGCCAATGTCGGGCCCGTGGCCCTGCTCAATGATCTCGCAGCCATGGCGGTCTTCGGGATCGGGGACGTGGAGCGCAACGGGCATCACTACTTTGCAGGGTTGAGCATGTTCCCTGAGGAGTTGCAGAAGATGGTGTGTGAGAGACACCCCGATCTTTATGAGATGAGGCCGGAAGGCTACGCCTCCCTGCGCATTGAAGGGGGTCAGGTCTCGACCAGTTCGCCGGGAGAGGCGCCCTTTGG
>JAAZXD010000327.1:0-399 GCA_014240355.1 Roseibacillus sp.
AAGTCCGGGGAACAGCAGAGCATCGGGATCTCAAGGCCCATCTCGTTGCACGCGTGCCGGTAGTTGTTCCAGATTCCCGGATCCTCAAGATCGACGATGAGGGGATAGAGTTCCACCCCATCCACATCAAGGCCGGAGGCAAAGGCGAGATAGTCAGAGAGGCGCATGGAGCCGTCGACGAGGGCTTCCAGTTCCGCTTTGGGGAAGGTGGCGAGCTTGGGCATCTTCAGGATCAGGTGAGGATGAGCGGGTATTCAGGGTGAGGGGTGGCCCCGGGGTGGGGCGGGACAGTGAACGACTGCAGCCGGAATCATTTTGACCGTCACAACCCGACCTTGTCCGGGTTTCGCCCGTGAGCGGGATACTGCTCAAGTTCCACCACACAGCCACTGACCTGGC
>JAAZXD010000327.1:409-1866 GCA_014240355.1 Roseibacillus sp.
GGCGTCGTCGAGCCAGTAGACGGCCCCGGCGGCGATTTCTCCGGACCTGAGGATGCGGCCGGCGGGGGCATAGATCCTGGGAAGTTTGGTGTGCCAGTCCGGGTCGAGACCATCTTCCTGCTTGCGGGCTGATTCGTTTTCGGTGAGGACCCAGCCGGGATTGATCTGGTTGACAACCACACCATAGTCCCGGTGGAGGGTGTCGCCGAGATTGCGGGTCAGGGCCATGAGGGCTCCCTTGGAGCTGGCGTAGGCGGCGAAGTATGATTCGCCACCGTGGGCATTCACCGATCCGATATTCAGGACCCGTCCCTTGTTGCTGGAGAGTTCCTCAAGGGAGGCCTGGATGAGGAGGAAGGGAGCACGCACGTTGATGGCGTAAGTCCAGTCCCAGATCTCAAGGGTCATGTCGGCAGGCTGGCGCCGCGTGACGACCCCGGCATTGTTGACGAGACCGTCCAGTCCTCCCAGTTCCCCGATCGCGGCCTCCACCAACTGGGCCGGGACGGCCGGATCGGACAGGTCCGAGACATGGTAGGGGGCTCCGTCCAGTTCGGCTGCGGTTTCCCGGGCCAGGTCTTCCTCCAGGCCGTGAATGAGAACGCGGGCGCCCTCCTGCACGAAACGCTGGGCGATGGCCTTTCCGATTCCGGTGGTGGAACCGGTGACGAGGATGCGTTTGTCTTTCAGCCGCATGGTGAGTTGCTGGATAACGAATTCAGGTGCTGTGCACCTGATCACAGATCATTTTCAGGGAAGCTTCCACATCCCCGGAGGCGGTCTGGAAGGAGTCGGCGTCGATGGTGAGGGGTGCTCCCAGGACGACGAGGGGTGCGCCGTAGGAGGGACAGGCCACGGCCTGCTCGAGGGACAATCCGCCCACCGCCTGGACGGGCACGGAAACGGCTCCGACCACCTCTTCCAACTGGTCTAGCGGGCTGGGCATGCGGTTGCCGGCAGCGGCAATACCGCGGCGTTCGTCGTAGCCGATGTGGTGAACGATGTAGCCGCAGCCGAGATCCTCCAGGTTCCGGGCACCCTCGACCATGTCGGGGCAACCCAGGTTGTCACCCATGATCCCCACCCCGTAGTCCATCCCGCACTGGACCACACACTTGACCGTTTCTTCGTGGGACCGGGCCATGACCACCACGTGAGTGGCGCCAGCCTTGGCCATCATCTCGGCTTCCAGGTACCCTCCGTCCATCGTTTTCAGGTCGGCCACGATGGGAGCCTGGGGGAAGTTCTCGCGGAGCGCGCTGACGGAGTGCAGTCCATGGGCGAGAAGAAGTGGGGTGCCCGCTTCCAGCCAATCCACTCCCGCCCGCAGGGCCATGGCGGCGGTATCGATTGCTTCATCGAGGTCGATGAGATCGAGGGAAATCTGGACGGTGGGTTTGTGCATGGTCAGTGGTAGCTCTAGAGATCGCAGGCGGGAAAGTCAAAGGCCCAGAGAG
>JAAZXD010000327.1:1874-3816 GCA_014240355.1 Roseibacillus sp.
TGCATGGTCAGTGGTAGCTCTAGAGATCGCAGGCGGGAAAGTCAAAGGCCCAGAGAAGAGGGGGACTTGCTTCAGGATGTTCGGGACGGATGATAGACAGTCATGCCGGTGCGGGGTCTGGAATCCTTTCCGGAGGAGGTGTCCTGGGTGGCAGGGAAGCGTGATAATGGTAGTCAAGGGCTGTAATTCGTGCTCCTGTTGCCCCGTCCGGGAAGGAGACTCCCAATGCTCACGAAATTCTGGTCCTCTCTCGTTCTGGTTGTGCTTCTTGCGGGCAGGGTTGTGGACGCGGGTGAACCCGAGCCCGACCCCGCCGAATTACCGCGTATTGCCCCTCTGGATCCAGCGGCTGCGGCTGCTTCATTCCAACTCGCACCGGGCTTCCGGATTGAAGTTGCTGCCTGCGAACCGCAGGTGGTCGATCCGGTGGCGATCGCCTTCGATGAAGATGGGCGGCTCTTCGTTACTGAGATGCGGGGTTACCCCGAACGCCGGGAGCAGGCACTGGGTCGGATCCGGCTTCTTGAGGACCGTGACCGGGATGGCCGCTACGAACATGCCACTGTATTTGCAGACAATCTGAAGTGGCCCACCGGGGTGGTCTGCTGGAAGGGGGGCGTCTTCGTCACGGCCTCGCCAGACATTCTTTATCTTGGCTACCATGACGGGGACGGAGTGGCCGAGGAACGCAGGACCGTCTTCACCGGATTCGGCGCTGGCCAGGATCCCCTCAACATGCAGGCCCTGGTCAACAACCTGCAATGGGGACCGGACGGGCGGATTTACGGCTCCACCTCCTCGAACGCGGGGACTGTAAGAATGGAGTCGGAAAAGAGCGGGGGACTGGATCTCCGGGGATCGGATTTTTCCTTCGACCCGGAGTCGCTCATCCTGCGCCCGGAGTCGGGAACGGCGCAGTTCGGACTGACCTTCGATGACTTCGGGCGACGCTATGTCTGCAGCAACAGCCGGCATCTCATGGCGGTGATCTACTCGTGGCCCTGGAATCGGATGGGTGGGTTGCCTCATCCCCTGGTGGAGATTCCGGTCGACGGGGGGGCGGCGGAGGTCTTCCGCATCAGCGGAGTGGAACCGTGGCGGGTGGTGCGGACCCGGTGGCGGGTGCAGGGCAGGGTGATGGGGCCGGTGGAGGGAGGAGGTCGGGCGGCTGGATACTTTACCTCCGCGAGCGGATTGACGGTTTATCGTGGAGATGCCTTCGACAGGGACCAGCAGGGGACTGTTTTCGTAGGGGACGTGGGAAGTAACCTGGTGCACCAGAAGTTGATCGAGTTTCCGAAGGACCGGGTGCAGCCGGTGGCACGGAGACCGGATCTGCTGAAAAGGTCGGAATTCCTGGCTTCCAGCGACAACTGGTTCCGTCCGGTGCAGTGTGCCAATGGTCCGGACGGGGCACTCTACGTGGTTGATATGTACCGGGAGACCATTGAGCATCCCTGGTCGATCCCGGAGTCCATCAAGAAACACCTCGATCTCTACAGAGGGACGGACCGGGGGCGGATCTGGCGGGTGGTTCCGGAAGACTTCAGGACCACGGCCCCTGCGGAGCGGTCCCGGTTGACGGTAGCCGGCCTGGTGAAGTTGCTGGAAAGCGGCAACGGCTGGGAGCGCGACACGGCCATGCGTCTCCTGCTGGAACGGAAAGAACAAGGCGCGGCGGACTTGGTGGCCGGGTTGGCACGGGACCGGATGCGGGACCCGCGGGCGCGGACGCAGGCGCTCCGGCTCCTGGCACGGCTCCGGCCACTGACGGAAGAGGAGGCCCTTCAGTTGTGGGAGGGTGAATCCAGTCCCGAAGTGCGCCAGCAGCTGGTGCGGATGTGGATGGAGGTGGACGCCGATCGCCTGGAGGCCTGGTCGCGGGATGCTGGTCACGGTGTGCGCTTCGAAGCGGTCCTGCGAACGCTCGATCTCGGGGAAG
>JAAZXD010000328.1 GCA_014240355.1 Roseibacillus sp.
GGCGGGCGAATCATTCCGTGAAGGGTGCCGCCCCTGGAGAGGAAACGACTTGATCGCCTGGCTCCTTGCAATGGAGAGGGTTCTGGGGCATGAGGGTGCTTCCTTTTCCTTGTGAAGTATTTCCGTCCAGGTCTGGCCAGTGCCCCGTGGATATTCGGCATCTCGGTCATTGCCCTGGGTCAGGGAGAGGTGCGCCCCGACCCGCTGCCGGAGCGCCCGGGGGAAGTCATCCCGGAGGCCGCCCCACAGCCTGCTCCTTCCATCGCATTGGAACTGGTGGGTGAGGAGGAGTCCAAGGCTCCCTCTCAGCGGACCGAGAGTGAATCGCGGCAGTTCGTGGTACACGGGGCCGACTTCGTCACCCGGGGGGCCATCGCCTCGGTAGCGGAAAGCACCCGGGGGGCTCTTCTGGAGACGATCGGGAAGGACGAGGAGGGATGGGAACATGCCATTGCGATCCAGCTTCGTGAAGGTGAGTCCCCCATGAAGACGAACTTTTTTCATGTGCCTGGAGGCTACCGCCTGCAACTCGATGTGTTCCTGGCCCGGGGAAAGCCCGTTGGCTTGGAACCTGCCCTCCTGGAGCTCCTCCTGATCGAGTATGGATTGCGGGGGAGGGGAGATGAGGCGGTGGGATCGTTGGGTGTTCCGGCCTGGCTGGTGGAGGGTATGCTTGAGAGTTTTCGCTGGAAGCGTGGCGAGCGCGAGCACGCTCTCTATGCGGCCCTCTTCAGGAAGAATGAACTCTACCCCGTGAAGAAACTCCTTGAGATGAGACCGCTTGAGGAGATGGATTCGATTGCACGGGCGGCCTTCCGGGCTTCTTCCGGGGCACTGGTCATGTCCCTCCTTGAGCAGAATGGCGGGCGGAAGTCGATGCGGACAATGCTTCGCGAACTGTCCACCTTTGAGGGGGATGAGATGGCGCTGCTGATGAAGCATTTTCCGGGCATGAACCTGGGCCCCGAGAGCTTTTCCAAGTGGTGGGCCCTCCAGTTGGCACAGATGGCCGAGAAGCCGTTTCCCCATGTCCTCACCATCGGGGAGACGGAGAAGGAGTTGCAGGCTCTTCTGGTGGTGCGTTTCAATGATCCCTCCGGGAATCTGATCGAAGTTGGGACCGATCAGTTCCGCGATCTCCTCGCGCTCCCTCTCAAGCAACGGCAGGCTTCCATTCGCCCGGTGGTGGAACGGGGCGGGCAGTTCCTGTATCGTGCCTTCCCGTCCCATCGGCCGGTGTTAGTGGAGTATCTCACTCTTCTGGGTGAGATTGCCTCAGACCGGGATGAGCAGATTGGGGAGCGTCTGCAGGAACTTGCCCAGGAACGCGAGCGGCTTCGTTCCCTTGGGAACCGGGCTCGCGACTACCTTGAGTGGTACCGTATCACCAACTCAAAGCAACTCACGGGCGACTTCGAGAGCTTTGTCGAATTGAAGGAGAAACTGCAAACCAAACCCCGCCGTCATCAAGGCCCGGTTTCGGAGTATCTCGACTCCATGCAGCGGCTTTTTGCCGAAAAGACCAGGGATTAGGTGGAGGCCATTGTGCCGTGTGCCCCCCCGCCCGGCAGGCCGAATTCCTGATCGAGCCAGGCAATGAATTCGTGGTGTCGCTCCCGTGAATACTGGTGGCATCGCAGTCCCAGGGTGTGGCCGGTGGCGATGTTTTCCGGGAGATCGTCGATGTAGAGCGTCTCCTCCGGGGTGAGGTTGAATTCGGTGATGGCGTGGTGGTAGATGGCCGGGTCGGGCTTGGTGAAACCCACTTCGTGGGAGAAGACCTGCCCTCCAAACTCCTCGAATATCTCGTAGTTCGTGAGAAGCCACTCAAGGTGCATGCAGTTGGTGTTGGAGAAGAGAATGAGCTTCAGGCGGAGTGATCTGAGGAAGGACACGACTGACCACATCGAGCGCAGGGGACGGAAAATGGAATTCCAGGCGTCCCGGAATTCTTCGGCCGGACCGGTGAAAGCGAGGCATTCAGAGGCCATGGCGATGAACTCGTCGGGCGCGACCTGGCCGGTCTCCAGTTCATTGCACTTTTCCAGCAGGCTCCGCAGGCGCAGGTGGGGTGGGCCAGCTTCCGGGGAGACAAGCGGAGTCAATCCCCGGGCAAAATCAACCTCTACGAGGACATTTCCGATATCGAAGAGGGCGGCAGTGGGCGGCACAGGCATGGTGATGGGGGTGGATCAGTTAGGGGCCGGACTGGACCGGGCTTTTGCAGCGAGTTCCAGAACAAAGCCGGCGGCCACCCTGGAAGCCGCCGGACGCGCATGGAGGGCGAGGCGGTGTTTCTGCCTGTGCCAGTGAGAGGCCCGGTCGGAAAGGAGATCGCGCAGTGCGGCGGCCAGGGCTGGTCCGGTTTCAGCGAGGTCACCAGCTCCAATCCGGCGCAGTAGTTCGAGGTTGCCCTCTTCCTGCCCGGGCACGAGGTGCTGAATCAGCATGGGGCAGCACGCGGCGATGGATTCGTGAACGGTGGCGCCACCGGCCTTGCCCACTACCAGGTGATGCTCGCAGAGCAGTTCCGGAACCCTTCGGGACCATCCCTTGATCCGGACGCGATTGGGGTAAGCGTCCACGAGTTTCCGCGCGAGGTGGTAGAGTCGCCGGAAATTTCGTCCGAGCACAATGGTAAGCTCGATGGGCCAGGGTTGATGTTCCAGGATGGTATGGGCCGTAGGGATCAGGGAAGACTTGCTCGCCGTGGGAAAGTAAAGAACTCGAAAGGGTTTGGCGTGGTCGTCTGTCGGGACCGGCGACAGCTTGTCAAAGATGGGATCCACCGGAAATCCTGTCTCGATGATTTTTTGTTCCGGCAGCTTCTGTTCGATCAATGAGCTTTTTGTTTCCCGGTCGGTGACAAGCCAGAAATCAGTTGGGGATTTGCGCCAGGAGGCATTGATCTCGATGGAGTCGGTGACGATGGTGACCATGGGACAGGGGCGGCCACCACCTTTGATGTAGCGTTCAACAAAGTAGGGGTAGAGCGGATAGGTGGAGACGATCACATCCGGATTGAACCTCTTCACCTGTGCTGCAAACGCGGTTTCCACATTACGCATGAACGGGATTTTCTGACGGGAGAAGTCGTGGTGTTCCACGCTGTTGTAGATTCGCTTCCAGGTGCGGGGCAGGTAGGTGGTCACGAAGCGATAACCATTGCGCAGAACGTTGTTGAGCCAGGGGGCCGCCTCCTCGCAGGGATCGGTTACGAGGGACTCAGCCTGACCTTCCAGGGCCTTGGCGAGCCCCCGGGCGGCGGTATTGTGTCCGTCGCCAAAGCCCGCAGTTGCAATGAGAACTCGGGGCGGGCGGGAGAGGCTCATGAGAGCGGGTTGTAGGGTATGGCAGGGGATCCGACCAGTATGTTGCATATATTTACGAGGTTCGCAGGCAGGGTCTGGGGTTGCCAGGGGAGGGTTTTTGGAGCACATTGGGTTCCTGCGATGGCGAACCAGCGTCGACCCAGTGGAGGAGAGCAGGAAAGCACGCCTGCTCCCGATCAGGAAGTAGTCCGATTGCCCGGGCCCGAGAGCGGCCCGGGGCAAGAGCTTGATACGCCGCTATCCCTGATGGGGGAGGAGAAGGTTCGCATGCAAGTGGACCGGGAACTGAAGCCCATGGAAGAGATGGAGGCCGATCCGGAGGCGGCGGCCGAAGAACTCGGGGTTGCCTGGGACTTTGATGAAAGAGAATCGGAGAAAACCACGCCGATGGGGTGGCTGGTCCTGATCGGAGTGCTGCTTCTCGTAATGGGACTGGGGGGATTATTCATGCTGGTAAGAGGAGAGAAGGAG
>JAAZXD010000329.1 GCA_014240355.1 Roseibacillus sp.
GCCGGGGAAGGCAACCACTGCTTCTCCGGAGCCGCTCCCGGAACCGGGAGGAGAGAAAAGCGAGACCGGTCCGAAGCCGGGAGGGAAGAAATCGGGGAGTCAGCCTGTCAGGGCCCCGGAGCGGGGTCGTCCCCCTGCGGGTCGTCGGTCCATGGTCATCCTGGATCGCTGTGAGATAGGCGTTTACTCCAGTAAAGGTAAGGGCAAAGGCGGGTTTGTTCTGCATAACCTCCGGGGAAAGGTGCCTCTGCAGGGAGAGGATGCTCCGGGCTGGATCGAATGCGATGGGCTCACTCTCGGAGGCCGGGTCCTGAGCGGTGCCTGGCGCAATCGGATCGAATGGCACCGTCCCTTTCTTCGGTTGGCACCGACCGAGTACGACTGGGAAGGCCTGTCCGTTCGTAGCGAAGGTTCAATCCGAATGAGGGGGACGCCCCGTTTCCTGGTGAAAATTGAAGTGCCGGTCGGGCCGATGCGGATGAATAGTGTGCCGATGGCTCCGTGGTCTGAGATGGGAGTGGAGGCTGGACGCGTTCATATGCAGGGAAGCCTGGGAGGGACCCTGACCTCTCTCAATAGCTGGCGAGGAAACCTTGAGCTGGAGGCGTCCGGTCTCGGTCTGACTCATGCGGTGTGGGGTGACAAGGTGGAGTTTGAGCACGGGAAACTGACTGCCAGCATGCGGGGAGGAACCTTTCAGGTCATTGACGGTCGACTCCACAGCGAGCAACTTTCTTTTCTCGGTAATGGAATGATCGTTCCGGATGGCCGGGTTCGGGGAGTGCTGCGCGTGGTGGCTGATCAGGACCGTGCCGCGACCATCACGCGATTCGCAGTGGGGGCAATGTTGACCGGCGGTTGGACGCGCTCCTGGTTGGCGCCGCTCGTCACATCCGATCGTCACTATCGTGATTTTCAGCTGCAGGGAACGCTGGACCGGGCGGTGGTTGACGTGGGACGGAAAGGCGAGGATATGGAGGTGTCCCAGGCATGGAACCGGATGATGGCTTTTTTGAAGAACGAGACGGAAGAAACTAAGCGGGATGTTGCGCCCAGTCATCAGGACCAGTTCCTTTCCCAATGAGAGTGATTGCAGGCATAGCACGGGGAATGCGCTTGAAGGTGCCGGCTCGGGGGACCCGGCCCAGCACGGATCGGCTCCGGGAAGCCCTCTTTTCAATTCTGCAGGTCCGTCTGGAAGACGCGCGGGTCCTGGATCTCTTTGCGGGTTCCGGAGCGCTGGGAATCGAGGCTCTGAGCCGGGGGGCGAAGGAAGCCGTCTTCGTGGAAGCAAGCGGAGCCGCCGGTAGAATCCTCAGGGAAAACCTGGGGAAGGCGCGACTTGCAGAGCAGGGCACTGTGCATCAGCGCGATGTCTTCGCCTATCTGGGGAGTTGCTCCGCGGTGTTTGATCTTATCCTGGCGGATCCACCCTATGCGGCCAGCGCGGATGACGACCTGGCCGGGGCTCTCATGAAAGATGCGGCCCTTCCGTCACGATTGTCAGACGGTGGTCTGGTTGTGCTGGAGGTGGAAGCAGAGGGGGAGGAACCAGCCGCGCCCGGGTGGAAGATGATCGACCGGCGGCAGTACGGGAGCAGCGCGATTCTGTTTTACGCTCGGGAGGAGTCCCGATAGGTTTCCCGCCCATGAACATGGCGGTGCGGTTACTCTACAACTGGCTGCTTCCCCTGTTTCTGCTTCTCGCTGCGCCAGCATGGCTGCTCAGAATGGCCCGGCGGGGCGGACTCGATACGCGGCTTCTTCAGCGACTGGGGATGTTCCAGCGTCCCGCTGAATTTGAGCCGGTCGGTGCGATTTATGTCCATGCCGTCAGTGTTGGTGAGGTCAGGATGGCGCTTCGCCTGGTTGCAGAGTGGCTGAAGCTACATCCGGAGGAGCAATTCGTGATCGCGGTCACGACCTCCACGGGATTTCAACTGGCGGAGACGGAAGCTCCCGATGGGGTGCGGGTGATTTACAGTCCACTCGATCTTTCCCCGATCATCCGCCACATCTTCAACCGCTTTGAACCGGCGCTGATTGTGCTGATAGACTCCGAACTCTGGCCCAACCTCCTGCATGTCGCCAACCGCCGGGGAATTCCGACAGCTCTCGTGAATGCCCGCCTGTCGCCACGATCGGCCCGCCGCTACGAGTGCTTCCGGGTAATCACCGCATCCCTGTTCGGTCAATTGAAGTTGGTGTGCGCGCAGGTGGCCGAGCATGCGGAGAGATGGTCGAACATAGGCGTCCTGCCCGAGGCACTGGTGGTGACAGGCAGTCTCAAGTTTGATCTGGAAGGATTGGAATGCCCGGTCAAACGGGTTGAGTTCCAGGAGATGATAGATGCCTTCGGTCCGGGGCGTCCGGTTGTTGTGGTCGCCAGTAGTCACGCCGGTGAAGAACGCCTGATTGCTGAGGCCGTGAGACAGGTTCCGGGAGGGTTGGCGGTGATTCTTCCGCGGCACGCCGAGCGCCGACATACAGTTCGAGCTGATCTGGAAGCTGCCGGTTTCGAAGTGGTTCTGCGGAGCTGCTTCAAGGGTCCGGGTAAACTTGAGAAGGCAGTCTTGGTGGTGGATTCCACCGGTGAGTTGCTGGACTGGACCGCTCATGCGGACGTGGTGGTCATCGGTAAGAGTTTCCTGAGTCGGGGAGGACAGAATCCGGTCGAGGCGATCGCAGTCGGCACTCCGGTAGTCTGTGGTCCGCACATGGAGAACTTTGAGCCGCTCATCACGGAGCTTCGCGCCGAATCGGCTGTCGAGAGTGTCTCCAAATCGGATCTTCCGAAGGGCCTGCGCGCTGTTCTGGAGTCGGCACAATACCGGCGGACGCTCACCTCCAGGGCCACGGCAGTGCTCGAACAACATCGCGGAGCGACGGCGCGTATTATCCTGCACCTTCGCAACCTGTTGGAGCGCGCGTGAGATTGGCAGTGCTCTGGTGGCACCGGGGACATCCCCCATGCGTCGTTGCGTAAAAAGGGAGCGCGGAATTTCTACCGTGGCAGCTGATTGTTCTTCCTGCGGAACTCTTCCAGTTTCTTCTGCTCAAGATACCGGTAAAGTCGGCGTACCACTGCCACGTCGGGATCGACCTCCGGGTCGACGAAGGGGTTGTTGGATCCATACCATGACCACGGTCCTCGGGGAACCCCGCCGAACTCCACGAATCGCCAGTGCAATTTCTCGCCGGACTTCAGGCCGAGGTAGTCGCGGACGGAGGGGGAGACATCAATGCCGGCCCTGCTGTTGTGTGGGGGTTGCCAACCGAAGACGTATTTCCAGTCGTCGGTGACCCAGGGTCCGCAGTCTTCCCACTGGGCGTAGCAGATCTTGCCACGGTAGTAGAGCTGGATCCAACGGCCCTTGCAGATGCTCTCACCCGGTGGTGGATTGTAGCGAGAGAACCAGGGGATTACCCGGGAGGCTTCGGGGCGGTGCCGACGGTGGTTGAGACAGTCGTTGTAGGGGAGAGCCACGTAGAATGGATTGAGACCGGGGCGGAAGGCCCTGGGGGCAAAGTTTTGCCGTGCCTTTGGATCCGGGTCGTCGTATCCGCCGTAGTTCTTGGCCCACTTGCCGTCCCAGGAGGAGTGGTGATTGGAAGTGGTATTTTGTCCGCTTGGTTTTTCACCGATCCAGAAGATGGTGGCGGATTACTATGACATCCGTCTGGCCGACATGACGAGTCGCCGTCGTCCTGCCAATATCGCCTTTCCGCGTCAAATCGCGATGTATCTCTCTCGCAAGCTCACCGGAGGATCCCTCG
>JAAZXD010000032.1 GCA_014240355.1 Roseibacillus sp.
GGGACAGACATCTGCCCCCACGCCCCGGGGTCCCGGTAGCTGACGGTGCCTCCTTTATCGACCTGGTAACCACAACGCCTGATCAGCTCGTCCCCGGGGGCGAAGTCGTCTCCGGTGGCCACGAGGCGCGCCTTCAGCTTGTCTTCCAGTTCGTCACGCAGGGCACGGTGCCTGGCCTCGTTGATGAGATTGTGTTGCTGGAAGGGGTCTTCCTGATTGTCGAAGAGCTCCCAGGGACCGTCAAGGGAGCGGGTGTAGCTATGGCGTCTGGTCCGCAGGCCGCGGTATTCACGACCGCCCTGGGCCCGGGTCCACTGGCCGAAGGGACTGGGGCAGGTGATCAGGGCGTGGTTGTCCTCGAGTTTGCGCTGGCCGCGGATGACATCGGCAAAATCTTCTCCCTCTACGCTCCCGGGAATCTGCACGCCCGCCAGGGAGAGGAGGGTGGGCATGATGTCCGGCGTGTTGATGGGCGCCTCAAGTCTGCGAGGCTTCACCTTGAGGGAGGAGGGACAGCGCACGAGGAACGGGACGCGGATGGACTCGTCCCAGGGCCGTTGCTTCTTCAGTTGTCCCCGCGAGTGCAACATGTCGCCGTGGTCCGAAGTGTAGACTAGAATGGTGTTCTCCAGTTGGCCGCTCTCCGTGAGGGCCTCGACAAGCCAGCCGACGCATTCGTCGAGCGCACTGCAGTGGGCGTAGTAGCCGGCGTAGGTGGACCGGGCCTGTCTGCCCAGTTGCGGAGGCACGTTCTGTCTCAGAGAGAGTTTCCGGCTGTCGTAGCGGTCAACCCACTTGGTGGGGCCGGTCCGGTAGGGAGCGTGAGGAGGGCCCCACGAGAGGAAGAGGCCGAATGGTTTTCGGCTTTGGGCAGGTTGGGTTGCGTGGTTCCTGATGTAGGCCGCCGCGTCCCTGGTCTGGGCGTAGGCGTCGTAACCTTTCCACACTTTGGGCTCCTGTCCCGTTTTGTCGTAGTAGCGGGACTGGTTATAGTTGTGGGTGCACTCCAGCACCTTCCAGTAGTCGAAGCCCTGGCGCCGTTCCGGGGGGATGTAAGCTGAACGACCAGTGCCATCGATATGCCATTTCCCGATGTAGCCGGTATCGTAGCCGGCTCCGCCCAGGGCTTGGGCGAAGGAGGTGGCCCTGGTGTTGAGACGAAGATCGTTGAGAAAGAGACCGTGGGAAAGGGGGTGCTGGCCGGTGAGAAGACAGGCCCGGTGCGGACAGCAGACCGGAATTCCGGAAACCGCATTGGTGAAATTGACACTCTGGTCGGCCAGGAGATCGATGTTGGGGGTGCGCACATCGGCGTTGCCCATGTAGCCGTGGTCCATCGTGCGCCACTGGTCGGAGAAGAGGTAAACGATGTTGGGATGCTTGCCTGGAGTTTCGGCGGGTTCTGCGCCGGAGGCCTGGTGGGCCCCAGCGAGGGCACTGGCCGAACTGGATAGGAAATGGCGGCGTTTCATTTGCTGAAGAAGGAGGCTCTTCCGGATCGGCCACGGTGCGCATCCCGGGGATGCCGTTACTTCTTCTTACTGTTCCGCTCGATCAGCTTGATCTTACGGCGAAGTTGGCCGATCTCGACGCGGGCGGTAGAGATCTCATTGTAGACGGCGTCGGCCTTGTCCTGCCAGGTTTTGGCTTCCGCCAGTTTCTTCTGGCTCACCTTGGGGTCCCCCCCGGTGCCGCCGATCCCCTTAAAGGCCTGGTCGTGGATCTCGGAGGCTTTCTCCTCAAGGGCCTCCGCTTCCGGTCTGTGCTTGGCGATGACCTGTTCCAGCTCCGCGATCTTGGCCACCATGCCCTGGACTTCCACGTTGTTGGAGGGGGCCTCAATAGCGGCCGCAGCGGGCTTGGTTGTCTTTGGCTTGGTTGTCTTCGGCTTGGTTGTCTTCGGGCGGGTTGTCTTCGTCCTGGTTGTAGTGGGACGGGTGGCAGTGGTGCCCGGCAGTCCGGCATTGGCCCGCAAGGCTGCAATGGAGGCCCTCTCGCGTGCGGATTCGAGGTTCTTTTCGCGTTCAAGGAGATCCTGGGCCCGGGAGAGATCGTAGCCGAAGCGGGCCTGGAACTCCTCGGGAAGCTCCGGGAACTTGATGCGGGCGGTTCCGTACTCGTGGGTGATTTTCACTCCGACCTCGTCCACGCCTTTGATGACCACCTTCTTGTAGGCGCGGCCCCTGCTGGTGACGAGGATGGCGTGTTTTTCTCCCTTGGCCGACTCGCGTTCGGCGGCCGCTTTCGCCAGGCGCACCAGTTCTTCCTGGGAGGCCTTCCTGGCGGCCTCTTCGAGGGCAGCCAGTTCTTCCTCGCTGGGCCCGGCGTCTTCACTCGTAGCCAGCTCTTCCTCGCTCTCTTCGGCGGGGGCCTCTTCAGCGGGCGTGTCTTCGGCGGGCGCGGGGCTGGGCTGGGGCTCAGTCTGGGCCACCGCCAAAGCAAGCGAACTCAGGCAGGAAAGGAGAAAGACGAGGGATCTGCACATGCCCTGCGAAGTAAGGCCGGGACGGGGGGCGTGTCCAGTTCCAATGCCGGACAGGGACAGGCATTTGTTCGGCGAAATTAATCAACGCTCCCTTCCGCCATGGAAACTCGTGACGGGTTCCGGGGTTCAACGACTCATTTATTCCAGAGCCGCCTCATGAGGGCCCTGGGGCGCCCTTTTGGCTCGCCACCGGTCTGCCCCGGTGGTGCCCTGCAGGAAGGCGGCCCTTCCGGAGGCATTGCTCATGACCGATCACCCGCGCTCACCCTCCCTCGTGCTGTCACTGGTTCCGGTCGCGGTGGTGATGACGATTCTGGGACTGGCCATTCCGCTGCTGGGGGCCTCGCCGCATCTTCCCCTCATCGCCGGTAGTGTGGTGGTAGTGCTTATCGGCCGGACACTGGGCTACCGTTGGAAGGCCCTGCAGGAGGGAATTGTCAAAGGCATCTCCATTGGTCTTCCCTCCATCCTGATCCTGCTTTCGATCGGGATTCTGATTGGATCCTGGCTGGCTGGCGGGGTTGTTTCTCTGCTCGTTGCCTACGGATTGCGGCTCCTCTCTCCTGAAGTCTTCCTGGTTGCGTGCTGTCTGATCTGCGGGCTGGTTTCGGTGGTGACAGGCAGTTCGTGGACCACCGCGGCAACGATCGGGGTGGCTCTGATCGGAGTGGCAGAAGGTCTGGAGATCTCCAGGGCCATGACGGCTGGCGCGATTGTTTCGGGAGCCTATTTCGGCGACAAGCTCTCCCCGCTTTCCGATACCACCAACCTGGCGGCCGGGGTGGCGGAGGTTCCCCTCTTCGAGCATATCCGCCACATGCTCTGGACCACTGTGCCCAGCATGGTGATCGCGTTGGGGATCTATGCCCTGTTGGGAATGGGAGCGGGGGGCGAGACGAATGACGGGCACATCGAGCTTTTGTTGGAAACCATCGAAGAGAAGTTTCATCTCTCGCCGGTGCTGCTGGTGGCTCCTCTCAGCGTGATTGTGTGCCTCGTATTTCGCCTGCCGGCCCTGGGCGCCATCCTGGCAGGCGGCGCGGTGGGAACGGTTCTGGCGCTCACCGTGCAGGGAGAGTCAGCCACCCGTCTCGTGGCGGTGCTGGAAAGCGGTTACGAGCTGAAGTCGGGAGTTGCCAGCCTCGACGAACTCCTCTCGGGGGGCGGCTTGGAGAGCATGTACGGGACGATCGGACTGCTCCTTTGCGCGTTGTCCTTCGGGGGGTTGATGGAGAGCACGGGAATGCTGCGAGTGATCGTGCAGGCCGTCATGCGGTTTGCGATCAATACCGGGCGACTGGTGCTCGCCACCCTGGCCTCCTCGCTTGGGGTCAATCTACTGGCAGCGGACCAGTACCTCTCCATCATCCTGCCGGGCCGGATGTACAAGGAGGCCTACGACGAGGCCGGACTGGAAGCCAGGAACCTTTCCCGGTGCCTGGAGGACGCGGGAACGATAACCTCTCCGCTGATCCCCTGGAACACCTGCGGAGCCGCCATGCTGGGAGCGCTCAAGGTGGGCCCGCACCTTTTCGCGCCCTTCGCGTTCTTCAACCTCCTTTGCCCGCTCGTCTCTGTCCTCCTGGGGTTCACCGGCTGGACCATGCATCGGCGTCCGGGAGATTCGGGGAGCGGGAAGGGCTGATGGTGGGGGCCGTCTGCGCGAAATCGATTTCTTTCTGGATGGCAAAGATTCGGAGTGGCACCCTTGGTCGATACCCCCGATCCATGGTTCGCGCCCATTCCCCCTTCCTTGTGCTCGGTCTCGTGTGCGGCATGGGTGAATCATCTGTCCGGGGCGAAGTGATTCGAGACCCCTACATCCAACTGACCACCCGCAGTTCGAGTGTCGTGGCCTGGCGGACCGACCAGTCGATTGCCCCGAGGGTGCGTTACGGACCGGCGCCGGGCAATCTCAACCAGGGCGTGCCGGTCGAGCAGATTGTCATGCGCGTCAGCCCTGAGATGAAGGGGCTGCCGGAGGTGCCCCGACTGGGGCAGAGCACGCCGAAGGGCGTCTATCAGTTTGAGGCAACAGTCAGTGGATTGGCGGTTGATTCGAAGTACTACTACGGGGTGTTCGACGGGGACACTCTTCTGGCGGGAGGCACGGAAGACTCCTTCTTTCACACCCAGCCGCGGGTCGAGCCGGGCAGACCCCTGCGCTTCTGGGTGATGGGGGACACGGGAGACGGGGGGATCATTCAGAGGAACGTCTACGATGCCATGAAGGCCTACGTGGCAGCGGACGGGCGGCGGCTCGATGCCTTCGTCCATCTCGGGGACATGGCCTACGACGACGGGACGGATCCCGAGTTCCAGGCCAACTTCTTTGATGTCTATGCCGGAACGATCTGCAACACGGTGACCTGGGCCACCATGGGGAACCACGAGGGGCGCGCCTCCGACGGCACGCTTGGGATCGGCCCCTATTACGACGCCTATGTTCTTCCCACAGACGGAGAAGCCGGAGGGGTTCCATCCGGCAGCGAGGCCTATTATTCCTTTGACTTCGGGCCCATCCACTTCGTCTGTCTCAACAGCCATGACGAGGCCCGGGGAGAGGCGGCCCGAATGGCGACCTGGCTCCGGCAGGACCTGGCCCGGAACGATTCGGAGTGGCTCATCGCCTTCTGGCACCATCCCCCCTACTCAAAGGGCTCCCATCACAGCGACCTTGAGGACCAACTGATCGAGATGCGTGAAGTGATGATGCCGATTCTGGAGGATCACGGGGTTGATATGGTCCTGGCCGGGCATTCGCACATTTACGAGCGCTCCATGCTGCTCGACCGGGCCTACGTCACGCCCACCGATTCCTTCGGGGTGATCCTGGATGATGGGGACGGGAATGCGGACGGAGACGGATCCTACCTCAAGAGTGCCCATCTCCATCCTCACGGGGGGACGGTGGCGGTTGTGTCCGGCCATGGGCACGGTTCGGGTTTTTCCTTCGGGCTCTCCCCGGTCCACCGCATTTCCCTCAAGGAGGGGGGGTCGGTCCTCATGGACCTGGAAGGGGACACCATGAAGGTGATCATGCTGAATGAGGAAGGCGTGGTTCGGGATGAGTTCCAGCTCATCAAGCGTGGGGAAGTGGCGCCCCGGCTCCCCCTGAGCGATCCCTGGTGCCCCTTCGGTCCGGCGATTGTAGCCTCGGAGCGGACCCGCGGGAAGGTGCAGGCCCATCTGATCGCCCAGCCCAATGTCCCGGACGCCACCGTGCACTACACCCTGGATGGTTCGGAACCCTCCCCAGCCAGTCCCGCCTATGGCGGGCCGATCGACATCGGGGCCCCGACGACAATCAAGGCGTTCAGCGTGTGGAGGGGGGGTGAACGACGGAGCCCGGTGACAACCAGGGAGGTGCTGCCGGCCACGCCCGGTTCGCTTCAATATGTGCGGATTCCGCTGCTCCAGGCGGAAGACGATGCGGTGGAATCGGGTCTGGGAATAGTAGATCTCCATTCCTCAACGGTGGGGATCACCTCGCCGGAAGCCAGTTGGTTTGGCCTGCGGTTCCGGGATGTCCGGGTTCCCCGTGATGCCACCATTCTGTCATCTTTTTTCGTGATGAGGCCGGCACTGCTTGGAATGGATCCGGCGGAGTGGACCGTCTACGCAGATTTGAGCGACTCGGGCCGGGCCTTTACGGAAGAGATCGGAGGATTGAGTACCCGGCCGCGAACGGCTGCCAGTGCTCTCTGGAATGTCGTGCCCTGGACGGGAATCGGGCATCAGTTGAGCTCCCCGGAATTGGCGGCTGTGGTGGAAGAGGTTGTTCACCGGGAAGAGTGGGCCGCGGGCAATTCGATCGGGATGCTCATCTCCGGGGCCGGGGAGCGGTCAGCGGACAGTTTCGACGGGACGGCGGCAGGTGCTCCCGAATTCTGGGTGGTTTACGATGAGCGTGACGCCCTTAGTGTCGCCGTCGATGGGGGACTGACTGCCCATGTGACGATGACGCCGGGGGGGGAGCGCCGGCTTTTCGCATCCTTCGAGATCCTGAACTCCGCCCAGGCGCGTGGATTCGTCTACACGGTCGAAGGGTCTCCCACGATGGAGCCGGACAGCTGGGAAACACTTAACGCTTCATTTGCAGGAACACTGCAGGGCAGACGCCCCGGATTATCCCATCTTGGCTTTGAGCTGAGCCAGCCGGACGGAGGAACCTTCGGGGAGAAGTACTTCCTCCGCATGCGCGTGGTCCGGTAGGGATCAATTCCCCAGGGCCTCCCCTGCTTCGCTTGTTGCTCGATTGCGGTGGGAAGACGGACCCCGCCGCGGGAGGCGATGGTCCGTATTTAGCCTGGATTTGGCATGGCCAGAGCCGGGGGCATCTGGAACGGTCCCCGTCTCATGAAGTTCCGCCTGCGAGCAGCATTGTTCCTCTCTGCCCTTTCCTGGCTGCCCGGGGCAGTTGGTGCTGCCGCCCGCCCTGCGGAGGCCCCCAGCATCATCTTCATCATGGCGGATGACCTGGGCTACGGCGATCTCGGGTGCTACGGACAGAAGGTGATCCGGACCCCGCGTCTTGACCGCATGGCGGAGGAAGGAATCCGGTTCACCCAGTGTTACGCAGGGTCCACCGTTTGCGCCCCTTCGCGCAGCGTCCTCATGACCGGCAAGCACACCGGACACACCACCGTGCGGGGCAACTTCGGAGTCGGCGGGGTGAAGGGCCTGGGCGGAGGGAAGGGCCGCGTTCCCCTGCGAACCGAGGATGTCACGGTCGCCGAGGTGCTCAAGGAAGCGGGCTACCTCACCGGGATGACCGGTAAGTGGGGACTAGGGGAACCGGGCACCACCGGGCATCCCAAGGCACAGGGATTTGATCACTGGTTCGGTTTCCTCAACCAGCGACGTGCCCACAACCACTATGCCGACTACCTCTGGCGCGGCCGCGAGAAGGTGGCTCTCCCGGGCAATAACGGAGGCGGGGAAGAGCAATACACGCACGATCTCTTCACGGAATTCGCGCTCGACTTCGTGCGCCGTAACCACGACCGGAAGTTCTTTCTCTACCTTCCCTATTGCGTGCCCCACTCCAGGTACCAGTTCCCCCCAGGGAACCATGGCTACAAGGGCCGGGGGTGGAAGAAAAACGAGATGTCGCATGCGGCCATGGTTTCCCGGCTCGATCGTGATGTGGGGCGCCTGCTCGACCTGCTGGACGAACTTTCCCTCAGCGAGAAGACGGTGGTCTTCTTCTGCTCCGACAACGGGGCGGCCGAGCGGTGGGAGGGACGCTTTGACAGCTCAGGGCCCCTCCGGGGGCGCAAGCGGGATCTCGCCGAGGGAGGGTTGCGCGTACCGATGATCGTGCGCTGGAAAGGGACTGTCCCGGTGGACCGGGTGAGTGAGGAGCCCTGGTGGTTTGCCGACGTGCTCCCGACCTTCGCCTGCCTGGCCGGGGAACAATGCCCTGAAGGTCTCGACGGAATCGACGTATGGTCCGCCCTGGCGGGAGAGCAGCTTGCGCAAAGGGACCGGCACTTCTACTGGGAGTTCCACGAGCGCGGATTCCAGCAGGCGGTGCGGTGGAGGAACTGGAAAGCGATTCGGGAAGGCCCCGGCAATCCGCTGCGGCTCCATGATCTGGATGCGGACCCGGGGGAAGCGAGTGATGTGGCGGATACTCATCCCGATATGGTGGAGAAGATGCGGGAGCTGATGGAAAGTTCCCGCACGAAGTCGCGGGAATGGCCAGTCAGGCGGTAGAACTCCGCGGCCAGGACAAAAAAAGGCGCGGGAGTGTCCTCCCGCGCTTTTGAATGCTCTCTCGGACGACGGCCGTCAGGGACTGACCCGGGCCGGGGCCGCCATGAGCTACACCTTCGCTGCGTCGGGGACTTCGAAGCCCTTGTTGTTGGGATCCTTGAGGAGGGCGTTGGCTTCGGCCGCGTGTTCGCCGGTGTGTTGCTCGGTCTTCGGATCAAAGGTGAGCCAGGGGCCGACGATGTAGTTCTCCTTGTCGACGGGGATCTTGCAACCCTTCTCCATGACATCGTGGAGAGCGCCGAAGTGTTCCGCGGCGTCCTTGTTATCGCCGAAGCGACCGGCCTTCTTGTTGAAGGGGACCTTCTTGCCGAGGCGGTAGGAGTTGTTCATGAGATGGCCCAGGACGCACCCATAGTGGGCGTCGTGCACGTCCCCGTTCGCCATCTTGGGATCATTGGCACGGCAGGCAGCTACGAAACTGGCCCAGTTGCCACCCGGGGTGACCTTGCCGCCCTTGACCTTGATTTTCTCACCCTTGTCGCTGCCGGGCTTGAAGTATTGCGGGTTGGTGTCGGACATGATGCGGCCACCATCCTCGAAGTAATACTCGTTCTTCACCTGACGCTGGTAGCCGTTGTAGTTGACGTTGCGCACGTTGAAGAAGCAGTACTGACCGTTGGGGTACTGGGCGATCCCGAACATGCTGTTGGGAGTCTCGCCCTGGTCCTTCCATTGGAAGCGTCCACCAATGGCCATGGCCCGGACGGGATGGGTTTGGTCGTTGTCAATGGCCCAGCGGGCGACGTCGAGCTGGTGGGTGCCCTGGTTGTTGAGATCCCCATTGCCCGTCTTCCAGAACCAGTGCCAGTTGTAGTGAACGAAGTTGGGGTGGAATTGATCGATGACAGCGGGTCCCTTCCAGAGATCCCAGTCGAGGTTCTCCGGCGGGGAAGACGCCCCCTTGTTGCCGATGCCGCCGCGTGGCTTGCAGCAGTAGCCGTAGGCGATCTTGAGCTTGCCCCAGGTGCCTTCCTTGATCATTTCGTGCAGGCCTGCGATGTTGCCATCGCTGCGACGCTGGGTGCCGTGTTGGATGACGACGCCGTATTTCTTCTGGGCCGCCACCGCGACGCGCCCTTCCTCGACATCGTGGCTCATGGGCTTCTCGACGTAGACATGCTTGCCCGCCTGAGCTCCCCAGATGGTCATGAGGGAGTGCCAGTGGTTGGGAGCGGCCACCGAGATGGCGTCCACCTCGGGGTCTTCAAGGGCTTCCCGAATGTCGGCCACGGCCTTGCAGTTCTTGTGTCCCTTGCCTTGAACATCCTTGAGTCGGCGGCCACGGACATTGGCATCAGGATCCGCTACGTAGGCAATTTCGACACCCTTGATGCCGCCGAAGCCCCCGATGTGCGAGCCTCCGCGACCGTTCAATCCGGCGACGGCGATCCGGAGCCGGTCGTTGGCTCCCTTGACTTGTGCGGAAGATTTCGTGCCGATGATCAGGGGGGCAGCCCCGGCGGCGGCGGTTTGTGCCATGAAACGGCGTCTGTTCGATAAGCTCATATCGGGTTAAGGCTAGCGTAATAAAAACGAGGCGTGCAGCTCAAAAATAGCGAGATTTATCCTTTAGTTGTCCTAATTAGAGGCGTTTTGTGATCGAGAGGGGGACAGACGAACGTAGGCGGAGGCGATGAGAATGCACTCAGCGCTTCTGATCCCTGCCGTCCTGTGCCTGAAAGTGCCCGTGGTTTCAGGGATCGAACTGCCTGCCATGTTTGGCCGCCACGCGGTGTTGCAGCGGGAAGAGGCGGTGCCTGTGTGGGGCTGGGGCAAGGCCGGGGAGCTGGTTAACGTGACCTTTGCGGGGCAGTCAAAGCAGACGACAGCGGACGACAAGGGAAACTGGCGGGTGGAGCTTGATGCTCTCAAGGCCAGTGCAAGCGGCCAGGTCCTCGAGGTGACGGGAACGGAGAGCGGCCGTTTGAGAGTGCCCGACCTGCTGGTGGGGGAGGTGTGGATGGCCTCGGGGCAGTCCAACATGCAGTGGGCACTTTCGTCCACTGAGCGGGCCAAGCAGGATATTCCCAAGGCGGACCATCCCGCCATCCGAATGTTCCTGACGGATCTGGTAACGGCGGCCAGTCCACGGCGGCGGGTGGGAGGCGAGTGGACCGTGACCACCCCGCAGAACGCCGGCAAGTTTTCGGCGGTGGGATACTATTTCGCACTGAAGCTGCATGCTGAGGTGGGAGTTCCGGTAGGGATTATCCGGACGGCGTGGGGCGGCAAGCCATCGGAGGCTTTCACGAGCCGGGAAACGTTGATGAGCAAGCCGGAAGGGCGGGCCCTCGTCCAAAAGCTGGAGGCCGAGACGAGGCGTTTCGATCTGGGCCGGGCCGTGGCGCAGTACGAAAAAAAACTGGAAGGCTGGGAAAATATCCGGAAGGCCAACCGGGCGGAAAAAGATCCCAAGAAGAGAAAGAAGCTCCCCCGGAAACCCCAGAAGCCCAGTCCCCCGGCCCTGAGTCCGAAGCGCTCGGGGGCCATTTACAACGGGATGATTCATCCCTGGGCGGGTTATGCCATGAAAGGGGCAATCTGGTACCAGGGGGAGTCCAATGCAGGTCGCGCCAAGGAGTATGAAACGATCTTTCCTCTTCTCATCCAGGACTGGCGCAAGCAGTGGAAGAGGGAGCTGCCATTTTATTTCGTGCAACTGGCCAATTTCCGGAGACCGACCGGCAGGCCCGGACAGGCGAGTTCGTGGGCGGAACTGCAGAATGCGCAGCGGCTCGCGTTGCGGTTGCCCAATACCGGGATGGCCGTGATCAACGATATTGGAGCGGCCGGAGACATCCACCCCCGCAACAAGAAAGATGTCGGCGAACGCCTGGCGCGTTGGGCTCTTGCCAACGAGTATGGCCGTAAGGACGTGGTGGTCAGCGGGCCCCTCTACCGGGATTTCAAGGTCGAAGGCAGCAAGGTTCGCATCTCCTTCGAATATGCGGAAGGGGTGAAGACCTGTGATGGCGGGGAGCCAGGGCGCTTCGAAATCGCGGGCAAGGACCAGGTGTGGCACTGGGGCAAGGCCGTGATTGATGGCGAAGCGGTGCTGGTTTCCAGCGAGGAGGTTCCCGAGCCGGTGGCGGTTCGTTACGCCTGGGCCTCAAACCCGGAGGGAGCCAACCTGGTCAATGCCGCGGGGCTGCCGGCCTCGCTCTTCCGCACCGACAGCTGGACACTTTCCACCGAGCGGTAGCGGCTTTCGGGGGAGCTTGCGCAAGTTCACCCTGTGGGCGGGAGCCGGGAGGATGGTCGTTTCTGCGGGGAGGGGATGGGGGGATTCCTGCTTGCCCCCGGATCCGGGGCCGCGCTAGCGTGCCAGTATGCAACTTGCTCGCTTCACCTTGCTTGCAACTGTGCTCGCCGGGCTGGGGGGGGCAGCAGAGGGACAGAAATACGTGGCCAACTATGACGAGGGCAAGGTGCCCGGTATCAAACTCCCGGATCCTCTCGCCCTGCCGGGGGGCGGCAGGATCAGGTCAGCCAGGGAGTGGGAAGAGAAGGGTCGTCCGGCCACTCTCAAACTCATCGAGGAGCAGATGTACGGGCGTATGCCAGTCGGCAAACCGTCAGGGTTCAAGGTGGTCCTCGACAAGGAAGTTCCCGACGCGGTCGGGGGGAAGGCCATTCGCCGAGAATACCTCGTGAGTTTCGTGGAGGGCAAGGGACCGCAGGTCCGGATGCTTCTTTACGTGCCGAAGAATGCGAAGGGGCCAGTGCCCGCCTTTCTCGGACTGAACTTCCGTGGCAACCAGTGCGTCGAGAAAGACCCGCGAATCACCCCGGAACTGGGTTACGTGGTGGGGTCCCGGAAGGGGGAAGACCGCAAGGCGCAGGCAGAGGCTTTACGCGGGAGCGCGGCGGGACGCTGGCCCGTTGGGATGATCCTGGATGCGGGCTTCGCGGTAGCCACCGCCTGCTGTGGCAATATCGATCCTGATTTTCACGATGGATGGAAGAACGGGGTGCATCCGCTCTTCACCAAGGGAGAGCCAAAGCCTGATGAATGGGGGACCGTCTCGGCCTGGGCCTGGGGGTTGAGCCGTCTTCTTGATACGCTGGAGGAGATTGAGGAGGTTGACGCAAAACGGGTTGCGGTGATCGGGCACTCACGACTGGGCAAGACCTCGCTCTGGGCCGGGGCGACCGACCAGCGCTTCAAGGCGGTGATTTCCAACAATTCCGGTTGCGGAGGAGCGGCCCTGAGCAAACGGGCCTATGGCGAGACGGTAGGCCGCATCAACCGGTCCTTCCCCCACTGGTTCAATGGCAACTTCAAGAAGTACAATGAGAATGAAAAGGCCCTGCCCTTCGACCAGCATCAGCTGCTTGCCCTCATCGCTCCCCGGGCGGTTTACGTGGCCAGTGCCACCGAGGATCGCTGGGCCGATCCCCGGGGCGAATTTCTCAGCGTGCTTCACGCCCAGCCGGTTTACGATCTCTACCACAAGTCTTCCCTCGGGGTCACCAGTCACCCCGCTCCGGATCGGAGTGTCGGGAGGGTGACGGGGTATCACCTCCGGACCGGCAAACACGATGTGACTCCCGGGGACTGGAAACATTACCTGGCATTCGTAAGTCGGAACCTGAAGGAAGCTCCGGAGTAAACCGTTTGCTTGTCACCGAGCTCTCTGCCATAAAGCCCATGAAATACCCTGCCATAAAGCCCATGAAATACCCTGCCATTAATCCGGTTCTCCTTCTCTGCGCGGCCCTTGTTCTTGGCGCACTGCCCTTGGCGGCCCAGGTCATCGAGGATGATTTCAACGACGGCAACGACGCAGGCTGGTCGCGCTACCTGCCATTGCAGGACTTGGGGGCCCCGGCGACCTTCTCGTTTCCGAACGGCAACAGCTATCGGATCCAATCCGCGGCTTCACCCCTTCCCGAGCAGCTGGGCGCTGGCCGGGCCGGATCCGGTCAGGAAGGTACCGTCTATGAGGCCTTCCGGGTGGAGGTGGATCTTGTGGACTGGGACCCCGCCCTGAGCCAGGACATCGGATTGCTGGGCTCCCTGCGCTCGATCGGTTTGGGAACGACCAATGGTTACGCCTTCACCTACGACACTGGTGGGGAGGGCGCCTACCTTTCGGTGGTAACCGGGGAGCAGCCCACCACCCTGAGCTCCTCGCCCGTGACTCTCGTGCCAGGGCAAAGTTACCGCTTTGTGTTACAGGGATTTTTTGATGCGGAGACCTTCGAGGGGCAGCTCTGCGGGGAGATTTTTGCGATCGACGACCTTGAGAACCCGCTCGTCAGGGTGCCGGGGTTCGACCTCTCTTATCCCTCGGGATCCTGCGGGCTTGTCTGCATCTCCTCGACCGATTCGGGAGCCGCGGATGCCACTTTCGACAACTACTTCTCGACCTCGGTTACCGACGTCGACAAGGACGGGATGACCGACCAGTGGGAATTCGATTACTTCGGTGAGCTCTACTGGTTCGAGGATGAGGATTTCGACGAAGACGGACAGACCAACCTGGAGGAGTTTCTTGGAGGGACCGATCCCACCGATCCCACCGATCCCGGCGCCCAGGCCCCCGGACTGGTTGTGAACGAGGATCTTGGAACGCTCGGAGTCGGCGCAGTTAGCTTGGTGGGAGACACCGCTGCTGGTGCAGACAACGCCCAGGGTTATACCTCAGAATCAACTAGCTGGCAAAGTAACGAGTGGGTCTACCAGTTTGCCATCGATGAGGATCTGGTGGTGACGTTGACCTCCGACGCAATTGTTGGCGATCCCGATACCTTCCTTCTCGATAGCCTGGAGACCGCCGACAACGCCGGGTTTCGGAGGGCCACCGGAGCCTTGGCCTCGGCCTATCTCGACGGTGTTGTGCCCCAGACGGCATCTTTTGGTGTTCTCTCTGCTGGGACCTACTACCTGAGTGTCGATGCTTATGGTACGGGGGTGAGCGCTACCTTCGACTTCACCCTGGACCTCAGTGAGTTCGTATTGAACACGCCGACTACTGCGGTCGATCTCGGGATCATCGGGGACGGTAGCGGTCTCGTCTTCCTGGCAACCTTCG
>JAAZXD010000330.1 GCA_014240355.1 Roseibacillus sp.
TAGGGAAGAAAGCGCTCAAAAAGCTCCGGGGTCTTCTCCGGGTCTTTCCGGGGAGTATACAAGCTGAGCCGCTCCTCTTCCGCCACGCTCAGGTAGTGCCGGAACCCTTCAATCTGGTCCATCACCCATCGACCCAGGCCCGTCGGGGCCTTCATCCGGTGGATAAAGATAAGATTCAGCGCATACACAATCATGCAGAGGATGAGGGCTGGCGGCGTCAACCCCATTCCCCCAGTCCCCCACTGAGCAACTACGACAGCCACTGCCATCAAAATCATAGTCATTAGCATTATTACTACGCCCGCCTTTCCTCCCTGGCGATCTACGGGGTTGAGCATCGGCAGACATCCCATGAGCCCAGCCCCTCCCATAACTAGTCCTGTAACGAAATCGATCCCCAGAAGGAACAGAATGGTTCCCACCATCGAGAGGATGAGACCCGGGATACACCAGCCGAGGTTGAGCTTGAAATGCACTTTCCTCGCCTGGGAGGCGAGAAGCTTACGGTGCGCCTCGCGAGCTTCCCCGAAGCACACGTGATTTTCATCCGAGAGTTCCAACCATATATTCCCTTCCAAGAGCCTCCTCTTGAGCTGGGATTCGTCAGTGGTAAGCGCGCCCGGAAGAGGTGAGGCGCCTCCGGAGGGAGGTGGCGGAGGCTTGGGCGTTCCCCGTAACATATAAGTGTCTCCGCTCTTCCTGATGACCGCGACCCCCTTGGCCGCCAGCCCGATCACCCCGGCGCTGAAGCAGGTATCGTCATAGCCCATGCGATCAATGTAACGCACCGCGGAAGCCGAGAGTCCCTTGGGAGGCCCGTAGAGCGGGATAATGGTCCCCTTCGCCGGGTCCTTCCCCACCTTGATCCAGGCCACCAGATAGTAAACGAGGGCTCCCGCGAGCAGCAATAACCCCCAGGCGGCCAGGGGATGATCCCGGAAGATCGATGCCCGGGCCTCCTCGTAGGCCCGCTCCTCCAGCAGGCCGGGAGGCCACTCCAGCACCACCGTCAGGTTCTCCTTCGGCCCGAACGGCCGGGTGGCCTCGATGGTGGCCCCGGTCTCGGTCACCTCGGCCCTGTAGTCCTCACCCTGTGCGCCGCGCGTCCCGGTATAGCCCCAGACCTTGGTCCCCTTGATCCCCTCCGGCAACACCACGGTGGCGCCCACCTTGTCAGCGGGGAATTCCCACTCCGTGCCATTGACGTTCCAGTAAAGGGCGTCCCGCCCCTCCTCGAAGTAGAGTTGCCGCCCCGTGCGGTAGATGATCTCGTACGTGTAGGAGCCGGGCTTGAGGATCACCCGAGGGTGCCCGATGCGGATCCGGATCCCCCCCTGGCCGATTTCCGACGTCTCGTAGTTCTCCTGCTTCCCATCCCGCGTCACCCGCAGCACCCTGAAGGGCTTCTTCGTTTTCAGCCCGAACTTGGTCGACTGCAGGCGCGGGATATCGCGGTAAATCCCCCGCTTGATCTTACGTCCCCCGGCCCGCACCTTGATGGTCTCGGTCACCAGCAGCTCTCCGCTCTTCTCCACCACGATCCGGCTGTCAAAGGAAAGGATCCGCTCGGCCACAGTCGGTCCCAGGCGGATGCCTCCCCGGGACGGGGAGGGCCGGGACTGCCGGCCTGTGCCCGCAACAATAACAAGGTGAAGCGAGTCCGAAAGGGCGGGTGGAATCTCCACCTTGAAGCTGAGGGCCTCCTCCCTCCCGAGAGCACGGGTAGTTTCAATAGTGATTCCTGACTCGGTATGAGTGGCCTCGTAGTCCCTTCCCTCGTCCTGCCGTGTCGAGCCCAGGGGCCCGGTCTGTCCTGAGATCCTGGCGCCCTCCCATGAAAATTCCCCGGGGAATTCCACCACCGCGCTCACCTTGTCAAAGGGTAAACTCCATCCGATCCCGTTGATAGCTCTCGACAGGTAAGGCCGGTCTCCCGCGGTAAGGCCGGCATAGTGCCGGCTGACGCGATAGACCAGCACGTAGGTGTAGGTTCCCGGGGCCGGTGCTTCACGGGGGGATCCCAACCAGACCCGGGTCACTCCCAGGTCCTTGATCCCCTGGGCCTGCCAGAACCCCTTCTCCCCGTCCCGCTCGAATCGTACCACCCTGCCATGCCTCCCGGGAGGAATGTCCCGGTAGAGGTCCTCCTCACGCTTCTTTCCCTCAAACCTGACCCTGGTGGTCTCGGTCACCAGCAGGCTCCCGCTCTTTTCCACCACGATGTGGCTGTCAAAGGACAGGATGCGCTCGGCCGCGACGGAAGCCGGGGCTGCGAGGGCCAAAAGAACCAAGGCAGCAAGAAAGCGGAACATCCTGCCGCCTTTCTATCTTCCGCCATGCCAAAGGGCAATCTCCCTACCAGCCGCCACCGCCGCCACCGCCGCCGCCGCCACCGGAGGAGCCCCCACCACCGCCAGAGAATCCCCCGCTGGAGGAAGGGGCCGAGGAGGAGGCTGCCAGCGAGGAGCTCAGCGAGCTCCCGATCGATGAAGCAAACGAGGACCCCAGTCCCGAGACCGAACCGCTATAGTAACTGGGGGTCCAGTCTGAACTGCCCGGGGACTGCCCCGCGGCGCGCAGGACGGAATCGAACTTTTGCGACCACTGCTGCTCGCACCCGAGGGCCAGGGCGTAGGGCAGGAACTGCTCGAAGAGCTCCGGGGTCTTCTCCGGGGCTTCCTCGGGAACATACAGGTTGAGCCGATCCTCTTCCGCCACGCTCAGGTAGTGCCGGAATCCTTCAATCTCATCCATCACCTTGCGCCCCAGGGGGGTTGGGGCCGGGATCAGGTGATAGAATATCAGGTTCAGCAGTGCCGCGTAGAGGACCGCCGTTCCCGCCCAGGGCCCGGAACCGAAGACGATAAACACCGCGAAAAGAGCCCAGAGGATGAACAGGGGAAGGCTCAGCGCCCCGTGAAGGATCGCAGACAACGTCCTGCCGTCCCGCCAGCGGGTCACCAGCTTCGAGAAGGAGAAGGAGGCCCACCAGGTTGATGCCAGGAAAACAGGCCCCAGGATCAGCCCCGTCCCCCAGGCTCCTACGGCGAGGCAGAAGACAAGGAATCCAACGACGGTGAGCAACACGCCCGGCAGCCACCACTTCAGGTTGCGCAGGAAGTGCGTCTTCTCGAGCTGGAGCTCGATGCGGAACCTGTGGCTGCGCCGGGCCAGTCGGATTTTCTTCCAGTTGTCATCCTCCAGTTTAATTTTGCCGCTGCCCACCAACTTTTCGCGGAGTGCCCGCTCATCAGCAGTGAGCGCGAGCGACAGTGGGGGCGGACCCCCGGACGGCAGCGGAGGGGCATTGGGACCGGCCTTGGGAGATGCCGAAAAATTCGCCTGTGCGCTGACAACTTTTTTGTCCTTGGGCATACCGCGCTCAAGAGGCTTCGCCCTCTTTTGGACCGTGTAGGTGCCCTCGCTCTCCCTGATGGTGACCTTCCCTTTCGCGGCCAGGCCGAGGAGCCCGGCCGCCATGCAGGTCTCGTCATATTTCATGCGCTGGAGATAACGCACCGCCCCGGGGGAATACCCCACCGGGGGACCATAACGAGGGATGATCACCCCTTTCTCGGGATCCTTCCCCACCTTCACCCACGCGAGGAGGTAATACAGCAGGGCCCCAGCCAGGAGCACCAAGCCGAGCACCCCCCCGGAGTGAGCCGCCAGGAAGGAGTCCTCCTCATAAGCGGCGGGAGCCAGCAGTCCCGGCGGCCACTGGAGCTCCATCGTCAGGCTCTCCCGCGGCTTGAGA
>JAAZXD010000331.1 GCA_014240355.1 Roseibacillus sp.
AAGTATAGGGAACACGCATGGTTCGCTTGATCTCGAACTCCTGCCATGCAGCATTCGACCAGCCCATGAGAGCCGCCCATCTTTCGCTCCTCCTCCTTCTGACCACCAGCCTGACGGGACTTACCGAGCCCACCGATCGCGTGGTCGAGAAGAGCCCGATTCTCAAGCCGCTCTCACCCGGGGAATCGATGAAGCACATCAGGCTTCCGCCCGGCTTCAGACTCGAACTGGTAGCCTCCGAACCACAGGTCCGTGAACCGGTAGCCCTGGCGTGGGACGGCAACGGACGCATGTTCGTGGCCGAGATGCGCAGCTACATGCAGGATATCGAAGGGGCCGGAGCCCGGGACCCGGTAGGCAGGATCTCCCTTCACGAGGACACCGATGGCGATGGCAGGATGGACAAGCACACAGTCTATCTCGATGGCCTGGTCGAACCGCGCGCCATCCTCGCTGTTGACGATGGCCTTCTAGTCGGCGAACCTCCGGATCTCTGGTACTGCCGCGATCTCGACGGCAATGGGGTGGCCGACAGCAAAGTGCGCGTCTACGACCGCTTCTCGATGCGCACCAGCAATGTCGAGCACAAGGCCAATGGCTTGCTCTGGGGAATCGACAACTGGATTCAAACTTCCCAGCACGGCCGGCGCTATCAGCTCATCAAGCGCAAGCTCCGCACCGAAACGGTGATGGTGGCCGGGCAGTGGGGCCTGACCCAGAACGACCACGGCAGGCTCCTCTTCACCACCAATCCCATTCCCGCCATCGGTCTCTTTGTCCCGCCGCACTATCACCATCCCGATCCGGACCGGCAGATTCGACGGGGCCCCATGGCGGCCGCAGTACGGGGAATGGGCGACTACTTCAGCGTCTGGCCCGGCATGGTGACGCCTGACCTGCAAGCCGGCCCGGGCATGGCGCGCCAGAACGACGGCACCCTCAAGGTGTTTACCGCGGCCTGCGGACAGACCTTCTTCCGGGGCGACCGCCTCGGGGAGGACATCGCCGGAGACTACTTCGTATGCGAGCCAGTCGGCCGCCTCGTCCGCCGATCCAGGGTCCGCTACGCCGACTCCGGTCACATCGAGCTTACCAACACGCAGGAGAAAAACCTCGGCGAGTTCATCTCTTCCAGCGACGGCAACTTCCGCCCAGTCAATCTCTACACCGGGCCGGATGGGTGCCTCTACCTCGTCGACATGTACCATGGGATCATCCAAGAGAAGGCTTACATCAACGACTATCTGCGCGAACAGATCCTGAAGGCCGGTTACGAAAAGAACATCGGGCGGGGCCGGATCTACCGCGTAGCCCGGGAAGGAGTGAACCGCGGACCCCGCCCAAGGCTCCTCGAAGCCAGCCCCGCTGAGCTCGTGCACACCCTGGCCCACCCGAACGGTTGGTGGCGCGATACGGCCCAGAGCCTCCTCGTCACGCGTCAGCTCCACGCCGTCGCTCCCGCCCTCAAGACGATGGCAACATCGCACGGGAACCCGCTCGCCCGCCTGCATGCCCTCTGGACTCTCGACGGACTGGGGAAACTTGACCAGGGCACGACCTTCGCCGGGCTCAGGGACGAAGACGCCCGTGTCCGCGCCGCGGCCGTGCGGACCATGGAGCACGCACTCGAAACGAAGGCCCTGCCCGCTCACTACGCACGACTCCAACCCCTGGTTGACGACCCAAGCACCCAGGTTGTCGCTCAACTCATTCTCACGGCGAGCCAGGCAGACACCGAGGCAAGCCGGGAGCTCATCGCAAGGTGCATCGCGAAACACCCGATGAACGAATGGATCCTCAACGCGGTGGCTGCCGCCACCCCCCGCCACCGCCTGATCGAATTGCTGCCCGGGATTCTTGCCCATCCCCGGTTCCGGAGCTCTCAGCTCACCAAGGAGACCAGCGCTCAGCTGGACCGGTGGCAGCATGATTGTGTCGCGGGCACGGTCGCGGGCAGAAACCCACAGGCATTCAAAAAGCTTCTTGATCTCATCGTAGCGGCGGACGCCCCGCGGGCGCAGGCGATGCTGCAGGCAATCTCGAAGGCCGTTCCCCGCAAAGAGCGGCCGCCAAACGCCAGGCCCCTTCGCTTCGCCTCCAAACCGAAGGGTATCGCCGCCCTCGAGCAACGGCCGGAGGCGCCCGTCCGCGAGCACCTCACCGCCATCTCGTTCCTCTTTACCTGGCCGGGACTGGCAAGCTACCACCCCGACCCGGAAAATCGGACCCCCACCCTGACTAGGGAGGAACTTGCTCTGTTCGAACAGGGGAAAGCCATTTACCGCGAACTATGCACCACCTGCCATGCCCCCGATGGGAACGGATTGAAAGGACCTGACGGAAGGAATCTACTCGCCCCGCCCCTTCCTGGTTCCCCCCGCCTCGAAGAGAACCGCGAGGCCGCCATTCAGATCATGCTGCATGGACTGACCGGCGAACTTGACGGCAAAAATTACGAGGGCCTCATGGCTCCCTTCGGAGCGTCGAACGACGATACCTGGGTGGCCGCCGTTCTCACCTACGTGCGCCGCGAGTGGGGAAATGCCGGTTCCCCCATCCAGCCATCTGACGTGTCCTCCGTGCGGAAGAAGTTCAAGGACCGTGAAAAGCCGTGGATCCAGGAAGAGCTCAACTGGAAGCTGCGGCCCAGGAAGTGACCCGACCCTGCGCCCGGCAGGATTCCTCTTGGGATCATCCCGGTTTCAGACCAGATTGCGGTCGCCCGATGAACCCCTTCCCTGTCTTCATCCTTCCCTTTCTTGTGGCCTCTTCTGCCCTCGTAGCCGACGACTGGAAACCTGGGAAGTCCCCGAGGTCCATCCCCCCCGGGATGTTCAAGATTGACCCGTCCCTGGAAGTGACCGTCTGGGCCACCACTCCTCATCTCTACAACCCGACCAACATGGACATCGACCACGCTGGCCGGGTCTGGGTCGCGGAGGGGGTCAACTATCGGGGCAACAAGGGGCAGAGAGCCGCCGGCGACCGGATCGTAGTCCTGCAGGATACCAATGGGGACGGAAAGTGTGATCGTTCCCACACCTTCGTCCAGGAGACCGGCTTCATCGCCCCCCTCGGAGTCGCCGTCTTCGACAACGTCGTCTACGTCTCCCAGCCTCCGGACCTCCTCGCCTATACCGACGTCAACCGTGACCTGAAATTCGACCCTGCGGTCGACAAGCGGGAGGTCATCCTCACCGGCTTCAATGCTATCAACCACGATCACGGGCTGCACTCCCTCATCGCCGGACCGGAAGGAAAATTCTATTTCAACAACGGAAACTGCGGCGCGGTTTTCACCGACAAATCGGGCAAGACCTTCTACCTCGGAGGCACCTATGGCAGCCGCGGTCCGAACTGGCCGGCGGATCACCTGGCCACCACCGGGAAGACCTCCGGCGATGGCCATGTCTGGATTTCCGGGTTTGCCGTGCGGATGAACCCGGATGGATCCGGGGCCGAAATCGTCAGCCATGGATTGCGCAATGCCTACGAGCAGATCCTGACCTCCTTCGGAGACATGTTCCAGAATGACAACGACGATCCACCGGCCTGCCGGACCAGCTGGGTGATGGAATACGGCAATGCAGGTTTTGCATCCGTGGACGGAAAGCGGTCCTGGGGTGCGGATCGACGACCGGGCCAGAGCACTCCCATTGCCGAATGGCGCCAGCAGGATCCCGGCAGCATGCCCCCGGGGGATGTTTATGGCGGGGGCGCGCCCACTGGTATCACCTTCTACGAGAACGGAGCC
>JAAZXD010000332.1 GCA_014240355.1 Roseibacillus sp.
AGAGACTTGCGGTGACACCATCGAACCAGATGGTGTGACGCTCGCCCTCGTGGCCCCGGTTGACCACGTCCGTAAGGTCATCGAGAACCTGAGTCCACAAAACTCGGCTGGAGGTGATGGTGCCCAAGGTGTCCTCACGCGAAGCATGGAAGGCAGCCTCCTTGCGCAAGGTCTGGTGGTAGGTCACCCGAGGCGCCAAGCCGGCCATCTCGGTCTCAAGGCTAGCCCGCTGGGTATCCAGGGTCGTACTCACGCCAAAAACCAGCCAGGCCCACCAGGCCAAGAGGGAGGCGGCGGCGGCGAGGGTGCTGTACCCAACCGCGAGTAGCTTGATGGAGGGACGAATGCGCCTCCGGTATTCTTCGGGCAGTAGGTTGATTGTAATCATCAGGCAGCCACCTTTCCGGCCAAGCCCAAGGCCACCACCAGGGATGACGCCCAGCGCTCCAGGTCTTCCATATCCACCCGCTCGGCGTTGATGCGCAAACCCTCCAGAGGACTCCAAAGGTGCGCGGGCCGGCCTACTGCGAGCTCGAGATGCTGTACGGCACCCGGCACGAGGAGTCCTCCGCCGGAGACGAGGAGTTCCGCCACCTGAACGCCACGATGATGTTCCACGTAGTCGATGGACAGGACGAGCTCAGCAGCCAGGTCCTCGATCACGGGCGACATGGCGGCCTCTACTTCGGCGCTTGGACCATCGCTCTCGCACTTGAGAGCCTCGGCCTCAACGGCCTCCACCCCCAGCCTCCGGGCTATGGCCTGAGTCATGTCCATTCCCCCCAGGGGAATCTCGCGGCTGAAACAAGTCTCGCCGGCCATGAGGACGTTGATGGATGTACGGCCGGCGCCCACGTCGACCAAGGCCACGGCTCTTTCGGTGTGTATCTTGTGCTGGCTGGGCTCGGAATCCCCGTCCCCAACCTCATCTTCATGAGTCAGGAGCGGTGCGGGACCCGCCAACTCCCAGGCGTTGGCGAGAGCAAACAGGTCAAGGTTGACGGCGACGGGAGTCAGGCCTTCCTGTTGAACCCAGTTCAGTCGCTCCTCAATGAGGTCCTTGCGACAGGCCGCGAGAAGCACGGTCATGGTGTCATGCTTCTGGTCCTGCGCGGAATCCTCTTGGCCCATCGGACTTCCCAGCTCTAGGGCCTGACAATCGTAGGTCACTTCGTCCACTTCAAAGGGCAGGTGACTCTGCAGTTCGAAAGGGATGGCCTGACGAAGTTCCGCTTCACTCATACGTACCATTTCCAAGTAACGCACCACGGTGGACTGCCCGCCAACCCCCATAGAGGCACGCGTACTTCGAAAAGAACCCGATGCCAGCAGTTCACGCAGGGCAACTTCCGGGCCTTCCCCGGGGCGTACGTCCACATGGCCAAAACCCGTCAGTACGGGGCTCCCACCTTCCATGGACATCTCGACGGCCTTGACGGCACTCGTCCCCATGTCGATTCCGATAACGCTCTTCGCTTGACCTAGCACGGTGTCTCCCTCAGTTCGGCAGTTTTGGCCTATGGCGATCCTGCACGTCCCAAAATGGGACGGCACCCTCACCAAGGCACAGATCGGCCGCGGAGCGGGTTGGGGTTAAGGGCAGGCTGCCAATTCCACGCAATAGCGAAAAAAGTAGGCCCCAGAGCCCTAGGAGACGCCCGAGAACCCCGATTCCACTAGAGAGACTAATGCAGCCACTAGCTCCTCAGCATCCGATCCGTCGGCGCAGAAGCGCAAGGTCGTCCCCTTTGAGGCGCCCAGGGTCATCAACTCAAGGATGGACTTGCCGCCAACGTCGCGTTCCCCGCATAAGACCCTCAGCTCCGCGGCATGCTCCAGAGCCAGCGCGACAACGGCATGACAGGGCCGTGCATGCAGGCCCGAATCGTTGCAGATGGTGGCTTCGCCCTCGACTCTCATGCCTCGATCCTAGGTGAATCCGCAACCCTTCCAGGGGCCTGGTCCTTCAATTCAAGGCCCCCACCACCGCCGGGGCACCCCACGCCCCTATTTGGGGGACATTTCCTTGAGCAGACTCACCAGTTCCGTCCGCGTCTTGGCCTGGCAGGCAAAACTCCGGAAGTCGGAATCACGCGCCAGACCCGCGATCCATCGCATCATGTCGAGATGGACTTCAGGGTCGTGCTTATCAGTGGCCTCGCTGGGGCGCAGGACGGTAAAGAGAACCTGAACGGGTTCCCCGTCCACGGCAGCCCAATCGAGACCCTCCCTGTGCACAGAAAGACAAAAAAGAGCCTCATCGATACCGTCGATCTTCACGTGCGGGATGGCCACCCCCATGCCGATTCCGGTGGAGGCAAGCTCCTCACGACTGGTCAAAACGCGCAGGGTGGATTCCTCAAGGCTGGCCTCCAAAAGGCCAGCAGACACCAGATTCGTCACTATTTCGGCTAGGACCGAGCGCTTGTCTTCGGCCTTGAGCTTCACACTGCAGGCCTTGGGCTTAAACTGCTTCCACCAACTCATCAGGTTTGTACTCATTTTCGATTAGGGGGGACACGGGCAGGCTAACACACCAGAGGGGCTGAGTTGAACCCCCCGGCCCGCGGAGTACGAGCGGGCAAAACACTCCTCACTCGAGAGCGCGCCTATGGACCGACGGAAAGCCCGGATCAGGAGGCAGATCGGTGCTTGCTCAGCTTGATCCGGCCCCGGTGGCGAGAGAGTTGTCCCCGCATGCGATCCACGCACTCGTCGAGGGCCCCCTTGAAAGTCCCCTGAGTCACCTCAGCCTTTAGAATCGGACCCCGGCCCACATTCGCCACGAGCTCGACCCGGTGCCCGGCCCCCTGCTTCTCCAGCCGAGCACTAAGAGTGTGAATCCCGTCAAAGAATCGGGGCAACCCCTGAAGCTTCTTATCCACTATGGCCCTCGTCTCGGCGGGGTAATCGTGGTGGAGAATGGCGACGTCCGTAGTCATGGGTAGCCTCTATTGACAGGAGTTAGGGGGACCGAAAGCCCCCAGAAGGCACCGCAAAGGGCATCGCCTGGGTCGGGAGGCCTCGGAAAGAAAGAGCGGGCCTGGAACGCGTTCCGAGGCCGACACTTCATCATTGGCCAAAAAACCGCCGAGTGCAACAATAAATATTTGCCGTCAGCATGTACTTGCTCGCGATGCATTCCCTTGTCCCCCCCGGCCCCTGGGGACCCAAACCCTTAGGCCTGAAACAACCCCGGTGCCCCCACGATACCCCTATCACGGCCCACAAAAATGGGCTCGGGGTAGAGCACCCGGAGGAGATACAAACCGCAGGCCGGCGCAGTCGGGCCCGCGTCCAGCCGGTTGCCACAGGACAAGGCACGCTCCACCTGCTCCAACCCTATTCGACCGCGCCCCACGGCCATCAGAGTGCCTGCCAAAGTGCGCACCATGTTGTAGAGGAAACCATCCCCCTCCACCACAACACCAAAGGCGCTTTGGCGGGCCAAGATGTGCAGGCTTCGTATGGTGCGCACTGTGCTTGAGCGCGGAGAGCCTGAGTTGCTGAAGGCCACAAAATCATGGCGGCCCACTAACAGGGCACTCGCCTGCCGCATGGCCTGCAAGTCCAGAGGCCGGGGGGTCCAGTGACTGTAGGCGCGGCCGATCGGAGATCGAAAGCGCGTGGTGGAAGTGACGTAGAGATAACGCTTCCCACGCGTGTCGAAGCGACTATGGAAGTCATCCGGACAAGTTTCCAAACGATTGATGACCACCCCGTCTCCTAAG
>JAAZXD010000333.1 GCA_014240355.1 Roseibacillus sp.
GGCCAGAGGTTGACGAAGAAAGGCTTCTTGTCGGCCTGGGCCTCGTCGATGAAATGGAGTGCCGCGTCGACAAAACCCTTCGTGATTTGGGAGCGCTGCATCCAGGTCACCCCTTTGCCGAGGCGGCTCGCATTCTGCCAGATCCGACCGGGCTTTTCGGGGTCCTGTCCCGGTTTGAGAGTAAGGGGAAGAAGCTTGGGTCCCATGCCCTCGAAGTTGGTCAGGCTCCGGTCAAAACCGTACTTGGAAATTGGGGGAGCGTCGTCCACGTCCCGCTGCCCGCCCATGTGCCATTTGCCGAAGTGTCCGGTGGCGTAGCCGCTTTTCTGCAGCTCCCGCGCGAGGACGGGAGCCCCGGGATCGAGCCACTGGGCCATCCCCCGGGTGTTGTTGGACCGGCGATTGTTGAGATAGGACGTGATGCGCCAGCGCTGGGGGTATTGTCCCGTGGTCAAGGCGACGCGTGAAGGGGAGCAGATGGGCGAGTTGACGTAGAAGTTGGTGAACTTGATCCCTTCCGAGGCGAGGCGGTCAATGTTCTCGGTCTTTACCTGGTCTCCCTTGAAACACGACAGGTCGGTCCACCCCATGTCGTCGATGAAGACGGTGATGATGTTGGGGCGCGGTGTGGCGGATGCGAGGAGCGGGAAGCAGGCGGTGAGGGATAAAAGGATGCGGGTCATGGTCTGGTGGAGCCGTTGTCACCCCGGGCCTTGGCCGCCTCCTGGAGGAGGTAGTCCTGGGCGGGTCCGGTTCCGGGAGCGTTCAGCAGGTTGTCTTGTTCGCGTTGGTCCACCGCCAAGTTGTAGAGCTCGGTGGGATGGAGTTCCCCTTTCAGGGCGAAGCGGTGATCGAGAAAGAGCTTCCACTGGCCCTTGATGGGGGTGGCGTTGGAGCGGACGGCCACCACCGCACGCCGGTCCGAGTTCTTTTTCGAAGCCTCGCTGTGGTCATTGGGGAAGATCGGCGGGCGTGGCTTGAAGGGCTCCCCCCGCAGGGCGGCCAGTTGCGGGAAGCTGTCTTCTGCCCCGATTTCGCCCTTGGACAAGTCAGGTAATGGCTTGTTGAGAATCCGGGCAAAGGTCGCGAAGAGGTCGTTGAGGGCAAGCAGGCGGCTACAGGTGCGGCCCGGGGTCTTGGGGCGCCCGTCTCCCAGTCCACCCGCCGGCCAGCAGGCAAAGAAGGGGATGCGGTGCCCTCCTTCATAGGTGGAACCCTTGTTGCTGCGGAGCGGGCCGGTGGCGGACTTGGATCTGTTTTCGGCCCCGTTGTCGCTGGCAAAGATGAAGAGAGTGTTGTCGAAGAGTTTCTGCCCCGGTCGCCTTGGATCCTCCGTGCGCTGCAGGTAATCGAGGAGGAGACCGACCTGCACGTCATTCTCGTAGATGAAATCGAGGCGTTCACTGCCCGTCGGCGTTCCATCCACAAAGGTGCTCGCCCCTGCCACCTTGCGCCCGGCGATGGACTTGCAGGGAGTGTGGGGAGTGTGATTGGCCGGGCTGGCGAAGTAGAGGAAGAATGGTTTTCGGGCGGTGGTCGCACGGCGGAGGAATTCAAAGGCCTTTCCGTGAAGGGTGGGACCAATTTCCCGGAGGACATAGGAGCCGTCCAACTGCTTGCCCCGGCCGGTGGCCCCCACCATGCGCCGATTGTGAATCCAGCCCGGTCCCCGGCGTTGCTCAGGCGTATTGGAATGCCTGCCGTTCGGGCCGGAGGTGGGGTGACTCCGCGAAATGCCGTAGAAGAAATCAAAGCCGTGATCGACGGGGCCATCGGCAAGGGGCCGGGTGAGATCGGCGTCGTCCCACCCATCGGCCGGGGATCCGTCGCTGCGCTGGTAGCCCAGCCCGAGGTGCCACTTGCCCACCATTCCGGTCCGGTAGTCGTTGCGGCGGAGAAAACTGGCAAGGGTGGGGCGGGATTTTTCGATGAGAGGATCGCATTGGACGCCGAAGAGCACCCAGTACTTGAGTGAGGTGCGCCAGCAGTAGCGCCCGGTAAGCAGGGCATAGCGGGAGGTGCTGCACCGGCTGTGGGGGGAGTGGGCATCGGTGAAGCGGACGCCCATGTTGGCCATGCGCTCCATGTTCGGGGTGTGCAGCTGGACGTCGCCCCTGTTGCCGCTCCAGTCCTGATAAACCGAGGTGTCGCCCATGCCCATGTCGTCGGCGAAGAAGATGACAATGTTCGGACTGGTCTGAACGGGCCGGGCCCCGGAAAGAAGGGGCGCGAGCCAGGAAACCAGAGAGAGAAGAAGGAGGCGGGGCATGGGTGGAAAATGGTGGGGGGAGGGAAAGGGACTTGCAAGTCGGGAGGCGGGGCGTCGTATGGAGCCCCGATGCGGACAATTGCGATAGGAGACATTCATGGATGCCGGGCGGCGCTTGAGGCACTGGCGGAATATGCGGAGTTTTCCGAGGGGGACATCATCGTCACCCTCGGCGACTATGTCGATCGTGGGCCGGACTCGAAGGGTGTAATCGATTTCCTCCTTGAACTGCGGACGCGGGTGAAGGTGGTGAGCCTGATGGGGAATCACGAAATCCTGATGTTGGCCGCCCGGGGCTCGGAACAGGCTTTCGTGAACTGGGAGGAGGACCGGGTGGGAGGGGGAGACACCCTGAAGTCCTACGGGACAGACAAGCTCAGCGCCGTCCCCGAAGAACACTGGCAGTTCATTGAGGGCGCGTTGCCGTTTTATGAGATGGAGACGCACTTCTTCGTGCATGCCAATGCGGCGTCCCACCTGCCCCTTGAGGACCAGGACGAATTCATGCTCTTCTGGGAAAGGTTCCGGAAGGTGCCTCCGCATCGGAACGGGAAAGTGATGGTCTGCGGACATACGTCCCAGGAGAGTGGCGAACCCGTCAACCTGGGCCATGCGATATGCATCGATACCTTGGCCTGCGGAGGGCAATGGTTGACCGCCCTGGATGTCGGGAGCGGCACCTGTTGGCAGTGCAACGAGGAAGGTGCCCGTCGCGAGAACAATATCTCGGCCTACCTCGCAGATTGACCCGGCGGCTTACTTCCTGCGTTTCCGCCGCCCGGAGAACTTCACTTTCCCGGGATCGAAGCGGGCGGGGTCGTAGTCGTCGTCGAGCCACATGAGATCCCCCTTGAGGGCCGCCATGTAGCCGAAGGCCCCTCCACAGTCCTCCGGAGGACAGGCTCGCTCCCCTTCCAGGAGGACAGGAAGATCTCCCTCGTCGTCCTCCTTCCTGCCCTCGATCGCGATTTCGTGCACCCATTCGTCGTTGAAGTCGTAGCGATAGAGGAAGCGGAGGGGCAAGTGGCGGCGGCCCACGAAGTCCTGCAGGGTGACCGTGCTCTCCTCCTGGAAGTTCTCGCCCTTTTCGACCTCTTCGTGGTCGGGACCGATGACGTCAAGGAGGCGCTTTCCTTTCCCATGGCGGAACTCGTGCCAGTGCTTGTCCTGCCAGCCCATGGCCTGCTGCACCGCTTCGTGCAGCTGCTTGAAGGTGGCGGTGGCCGGGATGGAGAAGCGCCGCCAGATCTCGGGGTTGATCTGGTAGAGGAAGACTTTGAGGAGGAAGCGCGGGGTCGTGCTCATGGAATGGACCGCGCCCTTAGCAAGGGCAGACCTTCTCTGCAAGTGGAGGAATGCGATTTCCGCTGGCCTAGCGCTTGGTCTGTCCGGCCCTGGTTTTCTTGTTATAGGGCGGCTTATCGAAGGTGTCGCCTTCCAGGCGGGGATCCTTGTTTCG
>JAAZXD010000334.1 GCA_014240355.1 Roseibacillus sp.
CAAGGATCCCCGGATCTGCCTCACCGTAGTACCCCTCTCTTTTGAAAACTATCTTGATCCACAAGGCAACAAACTGCCCCTAGCCGCCCCCGACCCCCTCAGGGTGGCTGCTACCTTTCCCCTCATGAAGGAGAACCGCAGGGAGTAGGACGCGGAAAGCAACCGACCGTCGATCCGCCTCACTGACCCCGCAACCGCTGCAGCTCCGCAGGTCCAACCACGAAAGTCTTCGTTCCTGCCGGCTCCACCTTTCCCTTCTCTTCCACTTGATACTGGAAGATCTTGATCGGCTTCACTCCCGCCACCTGCGACATGAGATAAACCCGGATGGCGAGCGGCTCGCTGCCCTCTCCTCCCGGGAGCTTGCTCACCGTGAACTGCACTTCGTTAAGTCCATCTCGCGCTCCTCCTATAATTACCTCGGATTCCTTGGTGTTCTGATAGAGATGCCGGCTTATCCCATTGACCATCACGCGCACTTCGCGGCCGGGACAGTAGACATAGGTCTTGGCGATGTATTTCACCGGAGCACGCAGTACTACCGGGGGCTGTTCAACGGTCCCTCCCGGAAAAAACTCCCGCTTCGCCAGATGACTGTAGTCCCCTGATTCCAACTGCCGCCGTGCATCGGGAAGATTAGCCAGATTCACGTAATCCGCGGTATCGTACTTCCAGCGGACCCCCTCCTTCACAAAGGACAGCACAAGCAGGTTGTTAGGTGGTCTGCCTCCCACCCCGAAATCCACCGGCCCGAAGTAAATCAGATTTGCGGTAGTGCCCTTCACCTTCGAATCGAGCAATTTGAGGGCGCGATTGTCAGGTGGTGGCGCGGGCAGATTGAAGAGTGTGGGCGCGACTGACCGCCGCTCGGAGTGTATGCGGTTAACGATGGCCGCCCTGCGATGGCTTGCGGTGTGCTCCTCCCATTTCCGGAAATTCCTGGTTATCATTGCATGCCTCCAGTGCTGGTACACTGCATCGAGGTGCCTGCTCAGGACAGGATCGGCCTGCTGCGCAGTCGCCGGCAGGACGATCAGGGCCGAAGTTACTCCCAGAAGGATCAAAAGCGATCGGATCATGACGGAAACTATGGACATCTCCCGCGCGGAATGAAAAATAAAATCCGCCTCGTTTCATTCTGGCAGCCACGTGATCGACCAACTTGTCAAAGCCCCTCCCCTCGGCGAAGCGCGCGACCGGGAACTTCTCAAGGAGGCGCACTCGTTCATCTACTTTCACTCTCCCGCCGGGGACCTCGCGGCCCACTTCTTCTTCCCTCCCGGACATGACCCCAAATCCGCGGAAGCACCCGTCATTCTCTTCCTCCATGGCGGGATGTGGGACCTCTCCATGCCCACCCAGTTCGTGCCCCATGCCCTCCACTTCGCCGCCCGCGGAGCGGTCTGCATGTGCATTGAGTACCGTGTCGCCTCCAAGGGCGAAGGCTCCCCTGTCGACGCCCTTGAGGACGCCGCCATGGCCATGGTCTTTCTCCGCAAGAACGCCGCCATTCTTGGCATCGATTCCGCCAAGATCGTCTTCGGCGGAGCAGGATCCGGCGCGCACCTCGCTCTCTGCTGCACCACTCTCCCTGAAATCGGAGAGCACCCCGGGGAAAACTTTCGTCCTTCTGCCCTTTTCCTCTTCAGCCCCCTTGTCAACACCAGCCGCAAGGGTGTGGGTGGCGAGAATTTCTCCTCCGGGGAAGAAGCCAGGAAATACAGTCCGTCCGAGCACGTGCCACAGCCCAACCTGCCCCCCTGCAAACTTTACCACGGTCGAAACGACCGTCTCATTCCGATAGAACTGGTGACCAGGTTCGCCAAGCGCTACGCGAAAAAGAAAAACAACTGCGAACTGATGGAGTTCGAAGGAGCAGGCCACACCTTCTTCAACTACAATTCGCATCAGCAGAACTACGAAATCACTCTACGTTCCGCGGACTGCTTCCTGGTCGATCTCGGCATTCTGGAACCCGATCCTCTGGCGGGGGAGTTCTAGGTCGGAGCAGGTGACGGAGGGATTTTTCCAACCCCCACCTTGAAAATCAAAATGCCTGATTGGAAAATCCGCGAAGCAGTCCCCGGGGATATCGAGGAGCTCCATTCCCTGATCCGGCAACTGGCCAACTATGAAAACCTGGCCCACACCGTGACTTCCACTCCATCCGACCTTCAGGAGGCTCTCTTCAGTGGATCTCCCCGGGCGGAAGCCCTCGTAGCCGGGACTCCTGCTTCCAGTGGTCCTGAATCTCCCTCCCGGTTGGCTGGAATCGCCATCTTCTTCCCCACCTTCTCCACCTTCACCGGACGTCCCGGGCTCTGGCTGGAGGACGTCTATGTCCGTCCGGAACGCCGGGGTGAAGGTATCGGTAAAGCCTTTCTCGCCCGTTTCCTCACCCTCGCTCGCGAACGCGGCTGTGCCCGTGCCGAATGGTCTGTCCTCGAATGGAACACTCCCGCCATCGAGTTCTATGAACAACTCGGCGCCACCGTGATGCCCGACTGGCGTATTGCACGGGTAAACCTGTGAGCGGAATCCCTCACCCCTTCGTCTTCCCGTCCATTCCGATCATTATTCGGCTTTCCGACCGGCTCCCGGCATCCCAAGCAGAACGAATGACGGTTCCGTTTGCCCTGTCAGCCAAACGGAACTTGCCCCCCGGTTAACGATCTGTAGCATCCGGACTCAACCCATCCCTCCCATGATCAAGAATACACTATTCGCTGCCCTCGCCTTCATCGCCTCGATCATCATCGCCTCTGCTGAGGATGCTCCCAAACTGCCTAACCCGCTGGAAACTCCATCGCCCAAAGGTGCCAGGGTCTACATCATGGGCCTCAAGGACGGCAAAACCGTCAAGGCGCCGGTCACCATCCGCTTCGGTCTCAAGGGCATGGGCGTCTGCCCCGCCGGCATGTATCTTCCGGACACCGGGCATCACCACCTCCTGGTCAACATGGACGTCTCGGAACTCGATGCCAAGATGCCCATTCCCTCCACCGAAGGAAAATGCCTCCACTACGGCAAGGGCCAGACCCAGGTCACCCTTGATCTGCCCAAGGGCAAGCACACTCTCCAACTCGCCTTCGCCAACTTCGCCCACATCCTCCACAGGCCTGCCGTGGTCTCCAAGAAGATCACCATCACGGTGGAGTAAAGATCGCCCATATTTACCAAATCATCGAGGGATCTCCCATCCCCCTCAAGAGAGCATCTCAAGCCGGCGAGCATCCCTCGCCGGCTTAACTGTGGGATCCCGGCACTCCTCCGGGTTTCTCCTACGGAAGCTGGGTGCTACCCATGAGATAGCGATCGCATTCCCGGGCCGCTCCCCGACCTTCGTTGATTGCCCATACAACCAGGCTCTGACCGCGGCGCATGTCTCCCGCCGCAAAGACCCCTTCCACATTCGTGGTGTATTCTTCGTGCTCAGCCTTGACGTTACTCCGGGCATCAGTTTCGAGTCCGAGTTCTTCTACAATCTCCTGCTCCGGCCCAAGAAATCCCATCGCCAGAAGGATCAACTGACTGGGCAGAATACGCAGCGTCCCCTCCGTCTCAACCGGGGAGAATCGCCCGGCTTCATCTTTCCCCCAGGTGATGTCCACCACCTCGATACCAGACACATTATCATCATCGTCCTTGATGAAACGCTTGGTCATGACGAGATACTTACGGGGTTCCTCCCCCTGCAGGGCCTGCGCCTCCACCTGACCATAG
>JAAZXD010000335.1 GCA_014240355.1 Roseibacillus sp.
GAGCTCTACGCCGATGCCTGGACCTACCTGAGCCACGCCATTACTCCCGACAAGCCCACCGAAACAAAAGTGGTGATCTGGCGTGCCGCCGGCCGCAGTGCTCTTGAGGCGGGAGCCTACGAGGCGGCCCTCCGCCCGCTGGAGATCGTCCTCCAGGTTGAGGACAACCAGTACCGCAGGGCGGAAACCCATTTCTTCCTGGGACGAGCCCATCTGGCCCTCAAGGACACTGAGCGGGCCCACAAGGATACCGAGGACTGCCTCTCTCTGAAGCCCCAGGGCAGCCTCAATTCCAGGGCGCGACTCCAGCTGGGCGATATCGCAATGGCGCAGGGCGACCCCAACACCGCGGCTCAATCCTACGTGCCCGTGGTCGAACTCTACAGCAAGGATCCGATCATTGCCGAAAAGGCACTCCAAGGAGCCATCCGTGCTCTCGATTTCAGGGACACCGAGGGATCCCGCCGGGCTGCCAAGCGCTACCGGGAGCGCCTTCAGGAGCTCAGGAACGCCACTAAGCCTCCTTCCCGTGATTGAACATTCCCGGCCGCCATGGCAAGAATCCCCTCAGCTTCGCTGTGCAAGTTTTGAACCATGCTGCTAAGTGGCCGCTGCTGGCGGCCCTGGCATTGATGACCGGCATCGGGACTGCCTCCGGGCAGGCTCCGGGGCTCATAAAACCCTTCGGCAGCAGCTCGGAACTCTACCATCGCGCCAAGCGCTACTACGACTACGGCAACGACAGCCGGGGCATCGACGACAAGCGGCGGGCCTACCAGATGTCCATTCCCCTCTTCCGCGAATATCTTGCCACCGGTCCCGGGGGGGATCTCGCGCAACAGGCCAGCTATCAACTTGGCATGGCGCTCCTCCTGACCGGGAACCGAGAGGCTGCGGAGCGCACCTTCACCGCCATCATCAGCCGCTACAAGAATGGAAAATGGGTGGCTCTCTCTGCCTACCGGCAGGCCGCCCAGCTCTACAACCGACAGGAATGGGTGCAGGCTGTCCCCTACTTCACCATCGCCGGCAAGGAGGCCATCGACAAGGAACTGGCTCACAAGGCCATCTTCTACGAATCCCGCTGTCTGCAAATGGCGGGCCGGGCCGAACAGGCCATCAAACGCCTGGGAGATATCGTCGGGGACAATGCCAACCCCTACCGCGATTATGCCCGCCTCGCGATGGGAGAACTCTACGCCCGGCAGGGCAAGCATGAGGAAGCGCTCAAACACTTCGAACTGCTTCTCACTCCCGCAGTCGCACCCCAGGAACGGGCCCAGGCGCTCCTCGCCGCCGGGGTCTCAGCCGCCAGACTCGGACAGCAGGACAAGGCTGAGGATTTCCTCAACCGGACCCTCGACTCGATCAGAATGGACCCCAAGTACAAGGCGCGTGCGCAGCTCGCCCTGATGGAAATGCGCTTTGCGGAGGAGGACCATGAGAAAACCATTCAGGCCTTTCGCGCCGGAGAGCACCTGGGGGAACGGAACGTCCTCGCCCGCATCTACCTGGTCTCCGGCCGGGCCTTCGCCAAACTGGACCGCCACAAGGAAGCCATCGGGCAGTTCTTCAATTCCGAACGCCTTGCCATCAGCGTGAAACCGAAACCCCTCAAGAAGCTGGGCTTCGAGGCGAGCTACCGGCGGCTGAGCAGCTTCTATCAGATCAACGGCGCGAACATCCCGATCCAGGTGGATGCCTTTGTCAAAGTCTACGGCGAGGAGAACCTGGGTAGTCCATGGTTGCACAAGGCCCTCCTCATGAAGGCGGAGACCCTCTTCCACCAGGCCGCGCTCACCCAGGCTGCGGCCGCCTACAATGAAGTCAATCCCTCTGCCCTGCCGGTGGAAATGCGGGCCGACATCTACTTCAAACGCGGCTGGTGCCTTGCGGATACCGGGGAATACGGACGGGCCGCCCAGAATCTCTCCAGTTTCCTGGCCACCTTCCCCGATCACCCGCGCGTGAGCGAGGCGCTTGCCAAACGGGGCCACGCCTACCTCAAGATCGGAGACCGGAAATCGGCCCTCAAGGACTTTGAACGCCTTCTAGAGCGCCAGCCCGAGGTCAACCTCGCCTCCTTCGCCCAGCAGTACTGCGGGCGGATCCACCGGGACGAGCAGCGCTGGCCCGAGATGATCGCCAGCTACCAGAAACTCCTGACCATCCCCGACGGCGATCTCGACGACAAGATCAGGGCCGATGCGCACTACTGGATGGGATGGGGCTGCTACAAACAGGAAGAATGGGCCAGGGCCATCCCCCATTTCGAAGCGGCCCGTGACCTCCTCCCCCAAAGTTACCGCGAACCGGCAGGGGTGAATATCGTGCTGGCCGCCTACTCCCTTCTGGATTCCGACAAGCTCCAGGACGGTGTAGAGCACCTCCTGGCCGATGCCCCCCACCAGCAACTCCCCAACCGCATGCTCATCTGGCTCGGCCTGGAGCGCTTCTCCAAGGGCGACTACGAGGGCGCCGACCGCTTTCTCGGCCTGGCCAGCACACCGGACGACCCGGAGCAGACCGATACCCTCGTCTGGCGCCACCTCGCCAAGGCCCGCCTCGAATCCCGGAAATTCGAGGCCGCCTCCGAAGCCCTCGCCCTCCTTCTCACCCGGAAACAGGAAGACTTCTGGAAAGCCGATTCCTATCTGGACCAGAGCCATGCCCTGATTGGACTCAAGAAGTGGGAAGAGGCCCGGACAGCCGCCCAGGAAGGCCTCGATCTTGAACCCTACGGCACCGTCCAAGCTGGCCTCTACATGGCCCTCGCGGACATTGCCATGCGCCGCATGGATTACGAATCGGCCGCTGCCAACTACCTCAAGGCTTCCAGGATGTTCGTTGACGACCGGGAGATCAAACCGCTGGGCCTCTTCCGCGCCGCTGAAGCCCTTGAGAAGAACGGCCACTCCGAGGAGGCCGCCAGGATCCGGAAGCAACTGCACCGGGCGTTCCCCGGTTGGGATTCCGTCAGGAACTGAAAAGACGATCCCGGTCCGGCAACAGCCCCTTTCCAGAACAATCGGCACCCACGGAATTCGAGGAAAACCCGTGGAAATTCCCGATGGCTCACCTCCCTTGAGTAACTCAAATTCCCAATTTTTGTTGCCAGATCAGGCGATGCCTATTAGACCTCCACGCCCGCCGGGGCACCCCCTATCCACGCCCACCGGGGCACCCCCTCTTACAGGCTGATTCACTCTCCACCTGCACCCTCCCCAATGCAAGTCGACCCGATCCTTACCCCCGCAGCCGGAATCGTGGGGTTGATTACCGCCTTTATCCTGCTGAGCCGCATCGTCAAGCGTCCCGGAGGAGAGGGGAAAATCGCCGAAATCGCCGAGAAGATTCACCGTGGAGCCATGGTCTTCATGAGGAGGGAATTCCTCCTCATCTCCATCTTCTCCCTCGTCATCGGGGGAGCCCTCTTCCTTTTTCAGCCGGATTACTGCAGACAGCAGTCCCTTGCCTTCTTCTTTGGGGCCCTTGCCTCCTCCCTGGCCGGATTCATCGGAATGTATACCGCCACCAAGGCCAACGTGCGCACCACCCTGGCCGCGAAAGATGAAGGCAAGGCCCAGGCCCTCTCAATCGCGTTCTTCGGCGGCTCGGTGATGGGACTCACCGTGGCTTCCATGGGATTGATCGGGCTCGGCGGACTCTTCTGGTATTTCAGCAAGGGTTCTCATGTAGATCATGT
>JAAZXD010000336.1 GCA_014240355.1 Roseibacillus sp.
CCGTTTACTTCCGGCGATACTCCACCGGGAAGATCCTGTCCCCCATCTGGCTCCGCGCCTCACGGTACCACTCGTCGATAGCCTTGTTCGATAAGCGCAACCGTCCCTGTGGATCACGGCTGGCGTAGGGCTTCAGGATAGCTCCCAGCGGAGCCCGGTAGAGATCCTTCATCTGCTCCGGGGCCCCGGCAGGCGCAGTGGCCAGGCGGCGGGCCAGGATCCAGCCCATCGCACACAGGTAATCGGTGTCCCCGAGGCGATGCGCCAACTCGATCCGCTGGGTCGTCAGGGTCAAATTACTCACCAGGGTGAGCGAAAGCAGGTGATCGAGAAGATCGGCCCCCTTGCGGGCATCGCTCTCCTGTTCCGCTACCGATTTCCCCGCCACATCCATCAGGCAGCGCAGTCGTATCTCGGCTGCCGTCACATACAGGGGATCACGGTGATCCTCCAGCAGGTAGGCCTGGGGCGGAAGCTTCCGGGCTCGCTGCAACTGCCCGGTCAACATCCAGTGCTCCGCCTCCAGTAGCGACCGCTGCCGCTCACTGAGTTTCCCAAACTCACCTGCCAGCGTCTCGTCCTCTGCCAGAAGCTCGGCCAACTCCCGGGGACCTGCTCCCTGGCCCCGTGCCTTCCAGCCCCGTCGGCCCAGCTCGAGGCGGCGACTGACGTCCAACGCCCGGACCCGGGCGGGACGCTGGTCGTCTCTTGAGAGTTTCCTGGCTCGATAGTGGGTGAGATCGATGTGCCGGGCACTCCCCCGCAAGAGACGGTCGAGATAGTCCCGGTCGATCGCCCCTCCTGTCATCTCCTCCAGCAGTTTGCCCGATTCCTGGTTGAGGAAGTGCAGCGGACTCCGCACCTCCCGGAGCCTCCTGGGCCCATTCATCGCTCCCTCCCGCTTCCCATCCAGTTTCTGCCCGGTCGCCATCAGGTTGCGATCGTCCGTAACCACCGCATATCCTGCCGCCAGCCTGCGGCACCCCGCCTCGTCCAGCTGCAACTTGGCGAGAACATCCTCCCTGTTGGCCAGCTTGGGATAATCGCTGAACCGGAAAAGCCCTCCCTCCGGCGTCGCACCCGGAAGAAAGGGATCCTCCAGGGATTTTCGCGATCCCACAAAAACGAAGTTATCGCTGATGAGATAGAGCTGGGTGTGGGGAAAGACCGCCAGCATGGTGGCACAGAACGAGCGCAGCAGATTCTCATCCACGAACTGCGCCCCCAGCCACTGCACGAAGGTCCCTTCCTCCTCAAGGTGATCGCGCACCAGATCAAGAAACTCACGGGTGTAAAGATGGGAAGCTCCCGCGGTCCAGGGATGGGAGGGCTGGGAAACGATCGCATCATAGCGCTTGTCGGTGAGGCGAAGGGCTCCCCGCACATCATTCACGATCACCTTGATGCGCTCATCCTGGAAAGGATCGATGGCCCTCCGGTCGGCAATGAACTGGTTGGCGCGGATCACTTCCGCCTCCAGTTCCACCACCTCAATCGACTCGACTGAACGCGGCACCGCTTCCAGGAGGGCTCCGCCGCCGAAACCGACCACCAGCATGGATCTGGATTCAGGACGCAGGACCACGGGCAGGGCCGGAAGCCACCGGATACTGGTGTAGGAAAGCTTGCCCGCGCCCCTCGCAAAAACCTCCGCCTCGCGCAGACCATTGGTGTTCAGCAGGAAACTCCCCTGTCGCTCCAGGACGGCCACGCTGGCGGAATGCCCCACCGCGTGATGAATGAGCACCGGGGTCTTCCCCCCTCCGGCCCGGGAAACCCCCGGCGTGAGCGTGAGCAACTCCAGAGGAGGCCCCGGATGATAAAAGACCCCCGTGACCAGGACCAGGACCGCTGCCGCCGCTGCCGGAATGGACGGACGCGGCTTCATGAAGATCAGGATGAGGGCACCCAGCAGGAGATTGACCACGATCGCCCACTTGAAACTCGATCCAAACCCCAGTTCTGGAACGAGAACGTAGCCCGCGCCCACTGCTCCGAAAATAGCTCCGACCGTATTCCATGAATAGACACGTCCCGCCATCCGTCCGGCTTGCCCCGGGTCCCTGGTGAGTGCGCGCACCGCCAGCGGAAAGGTGGCCCCGATGCAGATGGTGGCCGGGAGGAGCAACCAGATGCAGAGATTTGCCAGCGAGCCTGTCGTCGCCTCGCCCCAGCGCTTGTCTGCGAAGCCGCTCGACGAGAGGTAGAGAAAGAGCAGGAGGGTGATCAGCCCGGCCGCGATCTCCACCCCGGCCAGCCAGTAACAGGAACGCCTCTGCTGCCCGGCGAAGCGGGCACCCAGCAACCCCCCGATGGCGATCCCCCCCAGGAAGGCCGCCAGCATGGTGGCGAAGGCCACGAGGCTTCCTCCCACTACGTGAGCCAGCAACCGCGACCAGAGGATCTCATAGACAAAGGAAACCGCACCCGAGAACAGCATGACCACCAGAATGAGGGTTGCAGAGATCCCGGAAGGCATCCCGGTGAGACTCTTCTCATCCTTTTCCCCGGCGCTCACCGCCTCCTCACCCTCAACTGCCTCCCCGGCGCTCACCCGCGGAACCCGCAGGGCCACGAACCAGCCAAGAACCGCCACCGTGAGGTTGAGCGCGACTCCGATGAAGGACGTCTGCCACAGGCCCAGCCGCGGAATGAACAGAAAGGCCGCCAGCAGGGTTCCCGCCACCGCCCCAAAGGTGTTGAGAGCGTAGAGCCAGCCCACCCGTCTGCCAATCTGCTCCTCCCTGCGCACGATTCCCGCCGCCAGGATGGGCAGGGTCGCTCCCATGCAGGCGGTGGGAATGAGCAGGACCACACAACCAAGGCCAAGAAAGGCCAGCGCTTCTCCCGGGCCGCCATCCGGGGGCGGAGCCGACTGGCCACCCAGCAACATGGCATGCAATGCCGCCACGCCCTTGAGCAGCAACGGCACCAACACAGCGGAGAGCGCGATAACGCATTCCAGGATCGCGTAAGTTCGGATAGGGCGCTCCAACCGGTGCACCCGGCGGGAAGCCAGGGCCGCTCCCACCGCCAACCCCCCCATGTAAGCCACCAGCACCGTGACGATGGCCAGTTCTGAGGTGCCGAAGATCGTGGAAAGATAACGCATCCAGACCATCTGGTAGACCAGCCCCGCGATCCCCGAGAGAAGGAAGCACAGCGAAACACCCCAGAAGGCGACGTCGAAGGTTGCCCCTGAAGGCACTGGGCGCTGGCGAGTGGTCATCAGGGAATCCGGGAACACGGCGAGAGGCACCGCAGAGCGATCATAGAAAACTCCCGCTTCTCCCGCACTGATTTTTTCCAGGACCAATCCCGCCCGTCACCCGATGAAGAAAATCCTGTTCCCGGAATCCTTGGAGTCCTGTCCGGCCAACCGCAAAATGCCGGGACGAGGAAGTACCCCGGACAAGCTAACGCCTTGCCTACCGCCACATTTCGGCGAAGAGTGGGGATGCTCCGCGACTGAAGGAGCGACCCCGGTCGATGGGATCTCCTCCTCCAATCCGTTTTCGTCCCCGAACCCTCCCCGGCGCATGGCGCGCACTCCTGTGGGCCGGCGCCGTGGCAATCACCCTCCTCGCTCCTGGGTGTGGCGAAAGGGAAGAGGACACCGGGAACACACCCACGCCCGACCTCGGAACCGATCCGTCTCCTCTCTCCCTCAAAGCCCCGGGGGAACCCCTCCCGGAACTGT
>JAAZXD010000337.1 GCA_014240355.1 Roseibacillus sp.
TCTCCAGCCGTGTCCGCATACCGGGCCACGTCGAGCCAGTGTCGCGCCCAGCGTTCACCGAAACCAGGGCGGGCAAGGAGGTCGTCGATGACCTGCTCGTAGGCCTTCGGATCCTCACTCCGGACGAATTGTTCGATCTCGTCCGGGGTGGGCGGAAGTCCGATCAGATCAAAGTAGGCGCGTCGGATGAGTTTACGCGGATCGAGGGGGCCTGCCACTGTCAGCCCATGCTCCCGGTGCCTCGCGGCCAGATAACGATCGATTTTGGAGGACGCGCTGTTTTGCGCCGGGGGAGGAGCAGTTGCCATCAAGGGGGCGTAGGCCCAGTAGTGCCGATCCTCGTCGGTGACCTGCATCGGAGCCTTTTTCGCCTTGCTCTTGTCAAGGAGCGGCTGGTCGTAGGCAGCTCCCAGGGCAATCCACTCCTCAAGGGCGGCAATCGCGTCAGCGGGGAGCTGCGGTTTCTTGGGTGGCATGGCCAGTTCCTCCTCAAGATGAGCAACCGCCCGGTAGAGGAGGCTTGCTTCAGGCTTGCCCGGAACGATCGCGACCCCCTGGTCTCCACCCCTGAGGACCGCCTCACGGGTGATCAGGTTGAGGCCCGACTTGGTCTTGTCGCCCCCATGGCAGCGTACACAGTGCTCCTTCAGGATGCCCCTCACCGTGCTGGTGAAGAGCTTCTGGCTGGCGGTCATCCTGGCGGCGTGCCCGGGTTCCTCCGCCAGGGCCGAATGAGCCAGGGCCACGAGGACAAGGACCGGTAGAACTCTGGGCATACCGGATGGTCACCCAGTGGCTCGTCCTAGGCAAGTCCCCAAGAGGGACGACACGGGTAACTAGATTTCGGCCTGGGGCGGTCTTTGCCGTGTTAAATCCGCGGAAGCGCCCTTTGCTGACACGAATCGCGGTATTACACCAACTCGTTGAGGAGATTCTCATGCGGTCGCGGGATGACCACCTTGTGCACGAGGAGTCCCTTTTCCGAGACCAGGTTGGCGCCCGCATCGATTGCGGCCTGCACCGCCGAAACGTTGCCGGTGAGCGTGACGAAGGCCTTGCCCCCCAGGGCCATGGCGAGCCGAATTTCGATGAGTTGCACGTCGGCGGCCTTGGCCGCGGCATCCGCCGCTTCGAGCAGGGAGGTCACCGAGAAGGACTCGATCACGCCCAGAGCGTCCAGTTCGTCCACCGGGTTGGCCCCCGAGATGGCGGGGAAGACACTGGGATCGATGTTGGAGAGCACTGCGGAGTCGATGATCGCTCCCTCGCTGATCTCAATTCCAGCTGCGACCGAGGATTCCACGTCGGCCACTTCGCCTCCCACCATGACCATGTATTTGCCCGAGCAGATGGATCGGGCCAGCAACATCTCGACGTTGGCAGCCTTGAGCATCTCATCGCTGGAGGAATACCCCGCCGCGATGCTGGAGAGTTCGACGATGCCGATAGCGTTCTTGGTCATGGGGAGATCTTGTTAGATTTTTTCGATGGTGACGGATCCGTTTACGGTGGTGACGGTTCCCTCGATGCTGGAATGAATACGCGCACCCAGTTTTCCTTCCGGAATGTCTGCCACCAACTGGCCGGCCCTCACCTTGTCTCCTGCCCGGACCACCGCCTCGGAGGGAGTGCCCACGTGCTGACTGAGCGGGAGGGTCACCTTGCGAGCCTCGTAATCGATGTCGTGCCAGGGCGCGGGGACATTGTAGCTGGTGACACCCAGCTTTTGCATGAGAGCCTTCAGAGGGACGTGCCGGCCGCCCTCCATGGGATGCGCCTTCACCTCCGTGGAGGGTCCGAGCCAGCGTTCCAGGCCAGCATCCTTGCGGTCCGCGATGGCCTGGTCACAGGCTTCCTTGGGAAAGAGATCCTCGGGGCAAGCGTAGAGGGTGCACAGGCCGCAGGCGCAGCAGAGGTCCGCCCACTTGCTCCAGTTGTGCTTGCCGCTGGCGGTGAACCCGAGGGTTCGCATCACCTTGTGTGGCTGGACGTCATAACCCAGGAGATAGCGTGGGCAGAATTCCGTACAGTAACTGCACTGATCGCAGGCGGACTTGCCGATCCGGTGCATGGCCTTGTTGGGCGTGAGGACGCGCTGGACGAGACGGTGACTGGTGGGCAGCACAATGAGCCCACCGGTTGTCTTGGTCACGGGCTGGCTGAGATCTTCCACCAGTTTTCCCATCATGAGCCCACCCACGAAGACGGAGTAATCGCGGGTGGTTGGGCCCCCCGCGATGTCGATCGCTTCCCGCAGGGTGATTCCCACCGGCACAGCCATGCTCATGGGTGTGGCCACCTCCCCGGCGATGGTCAGAATTTTCCTGGTGACGGAGCGCCCCTCCACCGCCTCCGCGATGTTATAGAGCGTTTCGGAGTTGTGGACCACCGTTCCGACCTGAAGAGGAATCCCACCGGGTGGAATGAGTCGCCCGGTGCATTCATAGACCAGAACGAACTCATCACCTGCGGGATAGTAGTCGCCAAAGAGTTGAATCTTTATTTTCTTGCTCTTGGTTGCCTCCTCCAGGAGGGCCACCGTCCTGGTGCGCTTGGCCTTGATGCCGAAAATCGCCTTGTCGGCCCCGGTCGCCTGCATGGAGAACTCCATCCCCCGCAGGACCTGGTCGACGTAGGTTTCAGTGAGTTCGGCGTCCTTGTGCAGGAGGGGCTCGCACTCCGCGCCATTGGCAAGCACGTACTCGGCATCCGCCTCAAGCTTCACATGAGCGGGAAAGCCTGCACCGCCTGCGCCCACCACGCCAGCCTCGCGGACTGCTTTAACGATTTCCATATGCCTGCGAGGGAGCATCGTGGATGGGGATTCCGAGTCAAGGGTTGAGAATTTGTCCCGGTGGTCTTGACCACGGACCTGCCCTTCGGGGTTTTTTCGCCGAACTCCGGCGCGACCGGTAACGCTACGTGCTGAAAAGGTCCATTTGTGGGGAATCCGCACGCGGGAACGGGATGCCCTCAGCTGGTTGCGGCGTTTTTGATTCCTGGCTTTGGGGGCGTCCGGCGTTCATCTCCAGATGGGTGAGGATCTCCTTCGCTCGATCAATAATCGGGGCGGGGAGCCCTGCGAGGCGGGCAACCTGGATGCCGTAGCTCTTGTCAGCCGGTCCGGGGAGGATCTTGCGCAGGAAGATGATGTCTTCCTTCCACTCGCGCACCGCTACGTTGTAGTTCTCGACGGCCTCTCTGGTATTGGCGAGGTCGCACAGCTCGTGATAATGGGTGGCGAAGAGAGCGCGGCTTTTGAGGACGTCATGCAGGTGCTCGGCTACCGACCAGGCGATGGAGAGACCGTCGAAGGTCGCGGTACCACGTCCGATTTCATCGAGAATAACCAGGCTGCGGTCAGTGGCATTGTTGACGATGAGGGAGGTTTCGTTCATTTCCACCATGAAGGTCGACTGGCCCCGGGCGAGGTCGTCACTGGCACCCACCCGGCAGAAGATACGGTCGACCAGACCGATCCGCGCGGACTCGGCGGGAACGTAGGCGCCGATCTGGGCCATCAGGACGATGAGAGCGACCTGGCGGATGTAGGTTGATTTTCCCGCCATATTGGGACCGGTGAGGATGAGAAGACGCGAATCGTCGTGGAGGAGTCTTGAGTCGTTGGGAACAAACTTTTCCTCGACAAGGGTCTGTTCCAGCACGGGGTGCCGACCGTTGACGATTTCGAGATCGCG
>JAAZXD010000338.1 GCA_014240355.1 Roseibacillus sp.
CCTACAATCATTATACGGGGGGGCAGTGGTGGCACCGTCCGGTGCCCGAACGTGGAGGCGGAGGGCAGGGTGGCGCGCCAGGGAACAGGGAGGAAGTGCCGGGAGGGACCGAACTCGACAAGCGAGAGGGTGACTATGAGCCCCTTTGGGACCGCACCCTGCCCAACGGCTTGTTGCAGTTTGCCTTCGATCCTGCCGAGTTTGACCGCGATCCCGGCATCCGGCGCAAGCTGATTGTGAAAGGAAAGGTGGGGACCAAGACTCCCCTTCCTCTGCCCTCCACCACCCAACGGCTCTCGGGATTCCGGGTTGCCGATGGTGGCGTCGACTGGAATTCCCTCGGAACGGTCCGACTTGAGAATCCCGATCACGGAGTGGCTTCCTTTGAAGTCTTCGCCGGGGGACGGCCCCTTTACGAGGCGTTGCCTGATCCCGAACTTGATCTGCAGGTTCCGCTGGCGGAGCGCCTGCCCGGGCGCCTGAATGCGGATGAGGAGTGGATTCCCGACCCGGAGCGGAAGGGTATCCGCGATCTCTGCGACGAGTGGGGATTGCGGGGGCTCCCCGCCCGCGAGGCCACCAAGTTGATCAAGGAGCGATTTTTCGGCCCCGATTTTTCTTACAGCATGTTCCTTGGACACCAGCGTGCCAGCAGGGAGAACTGGGCGGTGTCCAGGTTTCTCAGTGAGACTCGGATTGGGCATTGTGAGTACTTCGCCACTGCGGCGGTCCTGCTCCTTCGGGAGGCCGGAATTCCGGCCCGTTACTGTGTGGGATACTCTGGCCAGGAGCGGAGCAGGGACGGCGAGTGGCTGTTGCGGGGTAGTCACGCCCATGCCTGGTGCCGGGTCTGGCACGGAACGATGCCTCCGGATGAGATTCCCGATGGAGCGGATACAGCTTCCTATGGGCGCTGGGAAAATTTCGATGCCACCACCCCGCGATGGCTCGACTATGAAGGATCAGGGCTGCCGTGGTCATGCCACCTGATCGATTGGTGGCAGAAGATGCGCGAGGATTTCCTAGTCTGGAGAACGTTGCCGGGAAATACCGGGATGGTCAACTGGCTCATCATCACAGTGGGGGCCCTCCTCTTCGCCTGCCTCGTGGTGCGTCTATGGCAAAGCAGGACCCGTCGCCGGGGGGAAGTCGGTGGGACTACGCGGGCAGAGATCATGCGAACTCCCCTCCACGACCTGACCCGGCTCGCCGAGCGCCGCCTGGGTCCCCGGAATGAGAGCAGAGCCTTCACTGAATGGATCCTCGGACTGGGTGAACTCGTTCCTGCTGTGGAGTCCGATCTGCGCCGGGCGGTCAGTTATCATTGGAAGGCTCGTTTTGATCCCATCGGTCTCGCCCCCAGCGAGGAAGGACAGTTCAGGGAGTTGTGCCGTGGATTGCGGGAGCAGATCGGCAGGGCCCAGCGGGGGAAGTAGGCGGGGACGGATCAGGGAGGGCGAGTCCGGGGTCGATCCCCGGGCATGGGAGGAGCAGGAGGGCTGCGAGCAGCACGCCCCTTGACGAGTGAGGTGGTTTTATCCACGGGCTGCAGATCCCAAATGGTCGCCCGAAAGCAGGGCTCGTTCTCATCCCGCGAGCATGGCGATCCGCCAATCCGGGTCAATGGCCCGGACATCGGTTGCCCTCAAGAAGGATGAAGACTTCATCTTGAGCGTGTTAATCGACACATTCAGGAAAGTCCGAACATCCGCTTGTCCGCCAAGGGTGGGGATGCGAGTATCAGATCGATCAAGGCGTGGAAGATGCAGACGATCGGCCAAACGCCTTAGAACCGGGACTGGCTGAACCGGAAAGGCTGATTCCGGGTGACGGACCCGGTGCGCAGTATTTTGTCCATGGCCATTCCAGAGACTCGAACTCATCATCGCCCCATCGCGATCTGGCTCCTGATCTGTTGTGTGACCCTTGCGGGAATGGTCCTGCTGGGCGGGGCAACCAGGCTGACGGGCTCGGGACTCTCGATGGTGGAATGGAAACCGGTCACCGGTGTTCTTCCCCCGTTGAGCCGGGATGATTGGGAGGAGGTTTTTGATCTCTATCAGCAGTCGCCGGAATTTCAGCTGGTGAATCGCAATATGAATCTAGAGGGGTTCAAAGGCATCTTCTATCTCGAATACTTCCATCGCCTTCTCGGGCGCCTGATCGGGCTTATCGTCATGCTGCCGCTGATCTACTTCGTGGTCAGGAGGAAGATCGATCGGACGCTGGCCCTGAAACTGGCAATCATGGTGGTTCTCGGTGGGCTGCAGGGGGTGCTCGGTTGGTACATGGTCCAGAGTGGGTTGGTGGATGTTCCCCATGTCAGCCAATACCGGCTGACCGCTCATCTCGGCCTGGCGTTCCTGATCTACGGATACATTCTCTGGATTGCGTTTGATCTGCTGTGGCCGAACTTTGTTGGCAAATCAGACACCGATCTTCGAGGGCTCCGGCGCTTCTCTGTAGTCATCCCCTGCCTGGTCTTTGTGACCGTTCTTTCAGGAGGATTTGTGGCGGGCCTGGAGGCCGGCCTCATTCACAATACCTTTCCCCTGATGGGCGGTCGGGTGGTTCCGGAGGGGCTGCTGTATCTTGATCCGGCATGGAGAAATGTCTTCGAGAATCCCGTTACCGTGCAATTCAATCACCGGATTCTTGCGACGCTCCTGTTTGTCTTGGTTCCGGTTTTCTGGCACCACGCAAGACGCCATGCTCTGCCCCGCCGGATCAGAATCGGCTTCCACCTCCTTCTGGCACTCCTGTTGATCCAGGTTGCGCTGGGTATCTCGACTCTGCTTCTGCGCGTACCGGTGTCGATTGCCACCATTCACCAGGGTGGAGGGCTGGCTCTTTTCTCGGCGGCCTTATTTCTCGCCAACCAGCTGCGAAGGAGCATTCCGTCGGGTAATACGGGTGGGAAGATCCCGGTTCAAGAAAAGGATCGGCATGCCTTCGGCACCGATTAGCATTCGCCCATCGTGAGATCTTTTCGCTGGATAGTTCCTGCAGCTTTGTTCTGCGCAGGCGTCGCTCCGGTGGCATTTGCTCAGGTCATCATTCCCGGGATCGTTTCCAGTCAACTCGCTCCGGACCTCAAAGGCCTGATCCTGCTCGAGGAATTGAATTGCGCCGCCTGTCACGCGAGCGAGGCGCCATTTGCGGGCCAGGCGAAGAAGGCGCCCCGGCTGTCTGCGGTTGGATCGCGGGTCAATCCACATTATCTTGAGGCCTTTCTCCGCGATCCGCATGGGACGAAACCCGGCACTACCATGCCGGATGTGCTGGCGCACCTGGACGCCAGGGAACGGGGGGAGATCGCCGAATCGCTCACGCACTTCCTCCTGTCCCTGAAGAAAAGCGACTTTGCGCTGCAGCCACCCGATGCGGTGGCTGCGCGACATGGCGAGCAATTGTTCCACTCGCGGGGCTGCGCGGCCTGTCATTCGCCCCGTGATGAAGGGGGAAAGGAGCTGCTCGGTAGAACCTCCGTTCCGCTCGGGGCCCTGCAGAAGAAGTACAGCGTCAGGAGTCTGGCCGAGTTTCTGCGGCGGCCGCACGCCAGTCGCCCCTCCGGACGCATGCCCGATCTGCGCTTGCAGGGAAAGGATGTCGAGCGGATCACCCACTACCTCCTGCAGGACACGCGGGTGCCGGGATCACTCGCCTATACGCTGTATCG
>JAAZXD010000339.1 GCA_014240355.1 Roseibacillus sp.
AGGAGAAACGCCGCCGATTTACAGCGGGGAAGCGAGTGTTTACGTGCTGCGTGCCGGTGTGGCCCTCCTTGAAGCAGGGCAGGCGGATTTTCTCTATCTCTCGCTCACGGATTACATCCAGCACAAGTATGCACCGCACGAAGAAGGGGCCCTGGAGTTCTACCAAGCCCTGGATGTGGAACTCGGCCGGTTGATGGATCTGGGTTGTCGGCTGGGGATCACTGCGGACCACGGAATGAATGCCAAGTGCCACGATGATGGCACTCCACGGGTGATCTACCTGGAAGATGAACTGTCCGGAGAATTCGGCGAAGGGAACAAGGTGATTTGCCCGATAACCGATCCTTACGTGGTGCACCACGGGGCTCTCGGTTCCTATGTCACGGTGCATCTGCTGGAACCCGGTCGGTCCGCCGAAATCGCCGGGTGGATCCGAGGTCTGGGGGGAGTCACAGAGGTGCTTGAGAAGGCCGAGGCCGCCGATCTTCTGGAGCTCCCGGCTGACCGTATTGGTGATCTCGTTGTCATGAGTGCGGCGGACACCGTGCTGGGACGCAGCCCTGAGCACCACGACCTCTCCCAGCTTGACCGCCCCCTGCGCTCTCATGGCGGACGGTTCGAGACCACAGTGCCATTTATTTTTTCCGGCCCGCTGAATAATGAATATGCAGCAAGGGCTGCTGTGGATCCGCGTAATTTCGATGTCTTTGACTATGTTTGTAATGGAATTGAATCATGAGTGCCACTGAACCGACCGGGATACCGGAACTGTCGTGCCACGTGGCTGGTGAGGAGGTGGGCGACGAACTGCTCGACGTTATCTATCCCTACAGCGGTGAGGTCGCCGGGCGCGTGCGGATGGTGGACGCTTCCGGACTGGAGCGGGCCCTGTCCGCCACCCGGCAGGTGGACATGACGCGCTGGCAGCGCCACGAGGTGCTAATGAAAGCCCGCGAGCTCCTGTCGGGACGAGCGGAGGAATTCGCACACCTCATCCGCAGTGAATCGGGACTGTGCATGCGCGAGACGCGCTACGAGGTTGGACGCACCCAGGAGGTGCTCCAGTTCGCTGCCATGGAGGCGCTGCGCGATGACGGGCAGGTCTTCTCGTGCGACGTTTCCCCACAGGGGAAGGACCGCAAGATCTTTACCCTGCGCGAACCGCTGCAGCTTGCGACCGCCATCACGCCGTTCAACCATCCACTCAACCAGGTGGCGCATAAGCTGGCCCCGGCCATTGCGGCAGGCACGCCAATGGTTCTCAAGCCTTCGGAAAAAACGCCGCTCACGGCCATCACCTTCACCAGGCTTCTGTATGAGGCAGGTCTGCCGCCTGAAATGCTCAGTGTCATTGTGGGCCCCCTGGATGAAGTGGTCACGCCACTCATCGGGGATGAGCGGGTGAAACTGGTCAGTTTCACCGGCAGTGTTGCTATCGGCAAAACCATCGCGCGGACTGCCGGATACAAGAAACTGTGCCTCGAACTGGGGGGCAATTCGCCATTGATTGTGCTCGAGGACGCGGATCTTGACCTCGCGGTTGAGCTGGCCGCCGAGGGGTGTTTCCGCAATTCCGGGCAGCGCTGCACGGCGGTCAAAAGGCTTCTGGTTCAACGGGCGGTGCTCGATGAATTCACGGGAGCCTTTGTCGCGAAAATCTCTGAATATCCCTGTGGGGATCCCGCTGATGAGAACACCCGGGTGGGGACTGTCATTGATGAGTCGGCCGCCCGGTTGCTGGAACATCGAGTGGAGCAATCCGTTGAACAGGGGGCGCGCGTGCTGGCCGGAGGCGGACGCAAGGGCGCGGCCCTCGAACCCACCATCATTGCCGATGTTCCCCGCGACGCGGAGATGGTCGTGGAGGAATCCTTCGGTCCGCTTGCTCCAATCCTGCCGGTCCAGGACCTTGATGATGCCATCGAACTGGCCAACGGCACCGCCTTCGGCCTTTCCTCCGGGATCGTGACGCGCGACATGCAGGCCGCCATAGCTGCGGTGAAGCGCATTCGCAGCGGCACGGTGAACATCAACACCATTCCCGGCTACCGGATTGAATCCTCTCCCTTCGGCGGGGTGAAGGACTCCGGTCTGGGCATCAAGGAGGGCGTCATTGAGGCCATCAAGTACATGACCAACGTGAAGACATTTTCACTGCCATGGTAAAAGGAGACAAACCCCTGTTCACCCCGGGACCGCTGACCACAAGTGCCACGGTCAAGGAAGCCATGCTGCGGGACCTGGGCTCACGTGATCATGAGTTCATCAAGCTCATTAAGGATATCCGTGACGGACTGTTGCGCCTGGCCGGCGTGTCTCAGGGGGAGGGCTGGGAAGCGATCCCCATGCAGGGCAGCGGCACCTTCGCCATCGAGTCGGTCATCTCGTCCATCACGGCTCCGGGGGCAAAGTGGCTTGTCATCATCAATGGGGCCTACGGTGAGCGGATCCTGAAAATCATCGAACGCCACGGTATTGCGGCCGAGGCGATCCGTTGCACTGAGAACGAACTCCCGGATGTGGCCGCCATCGATGGTGTCCGTGCCGGGGGCGGCTTCACGAATGTGGCAACCGTGCACTGCGAGACAACTTCGGGAATCATGAACCCGATCGCCGAAATCGGGGCCGCGGCCCGGAAGGCAGGGTGCACGTATTTCGTCGATTCCATGAGTGCCTTCGGCGGCGTGGATTTTGATCTGGCAGCATGCGAAGCTGACTTCCTTGTCTCCAGTGCAAACAAGTGCGTCGAAGGTGTTCCCGGTTTTGGTTTTGCCCTCTGCAGACGCGCCTCCCTGGAGGCCACCGAAGGGTTTGCCCGGACAGTGAGTCTTGATCTCCTGGCCCAGTGGCAGGCGCTGGAAAACAACGGACAGTTCCGCTTTACCCCTCCGACTCACACCCTGCTCGCCTTTGCCCGGGCCTTGGATGAACTCGAATCCGAGGGCGGAATTTCCGCGCGTGTGCGCCGCTACCGCGCCAACCACGAGCGTTGCCTTGCCGGCATGCGTTCGATGGGTTTCACGGAATACGTCGCCCCGGAACTGCAGGGAGATATCATTACTTCCTTTCTTTATCCTTCCGTCGATTTCGACTTCGATGAGTTCTACGACCGGCTTAACGGGAAGGGTTTTGTGATCTATCCGGGCAAGGTGACCAAGGCTGACTGTTTCCGCATTGGGCACATCGGCCATTTATTCCCGGAGGACACGGAAGCCCTTCTCCGGGCGATTCGCGAAGTGTCAATCGAGATGAATCTTTTCCCGGGCGGGTCGGCGTGAAAATACCGGGAACCCTGTCAGGAAGGACCTTCGTCCTTCGCCGCCGGGGATCGTGACGGTCATGGAGCAGTGCAATCCTCTCCCCCTTGAGACGGTTTCCAGTCGGCGGGGATGCGCCAGGTGTTTTGTGCAAGATGCCGTTCCGGGGTCAGACAAATGCATTATTATCAGGCATAGCCCCCTCAAAATGAAAGGAATGCGAGGGCTCATCATACTTGCCAGCACTCGGGGCTTGGGGCTGCGGGTGAATCGGATCCACCCAAGACCGTCCTCGGCGATTATATGCCGTGGGTTGCCCCAAAGCCGGTAAGCGGACACTGGGGATGGTACTGGACGATGGATCGCTTCCGACCCGGTGCGAAAACGGATCCATCGGAAGGGAGATTGGGGATCGA
>JAAZXD010000033.1:0-9760 GCA_014240355.1 Roseibacillus sp.
GATCGGCTTCTTTGCCTGATTGGCCATGGCAGCCACCCGGTTGGCGAATTCTTCCTGGGTAAACTGGATCTCCTCCTTCTCCGCGATGCGCTGGAGGAGGAAGTCGGTTTTCAGATTCATCTGGGCCCGCTGGGTCGCTGCAGTAAAGATTTCGTTCTGCCGTTCTTCGATCTCGTCTTCCGACATGCCCGAGCCCAGACCATGTTTCACCATCTCGTCGGCTTGGCCCTGGGTTTCCGCGTTGAGGAGCTCGGGGGGAAGATCGAACTGCACCATGGCGGTCAGCTTGTCGAGAAGCTGGCTGACCTTGAATTCCTCGATCTGCTGGTTGAGCTGGTGTTCGAGATTTCCCCGGATGGTCTCGGTAAGACCGTTGACATCTGAACCCGGCAGGATCTCAGCGGCCAGTTCATCGGTCAGGTCGGGAAGGGTTTGCTCCTTGATGCCCTTCAGGCTGACATGAAAATCGAGTTCAAGTCCACGGAGTTCCTCGACGGGAAATTCCTCCGGGACCGGACACTTGAAATCGCGTTCTTCGTTCAGCGCGGCACACTCCAGCTCCTTGGAGAACCCGGGCAGGATCGAATCGTCCTCCATCTTGAGCCAGTAGTCCTCCCCGCCGCCGAGATAGCCCACTGACTGACCCACCGCTTCCTCGGTTGGCTTGCCCTCAAGCTGCGATCCGTAGTCGATCACCGCAAAATCACCTGCCTGGACGGGCCGGTCTGTGATGTCGGTGTATTCCGCATAGCGGTTCAGGACATTCTGGATTTCGCTCTCGATATCCTCGTCGGTGACGGCGCGGTCGGGGATTTCGAGGACGATGTTCTTATAGTCCGGGAGTTCGAACTCCGGGGCGATGGTGAGAGCAGACGAAAAGGTCAGGGCACCATCGGGATGATGGGCAGTATCCTCGGGGGGGCTGGCATCGATGACCCGGAGGTCTTCCTTTTCGGTCGCCTCATTCAGGGCGTTCTGCATCATGCGTTGCTCCAATTCCGCCGTGATCTGCTCGCCAAAGCGCTTCTCAATGACGGTTCGGGGGATCTTGCCGGGGCGGAATCCGCTGATGCGTGCCTGGTTGCTGAAGGCCCGGATGATCTTCTGGCGCTCCTCCCTGAGCTGGTCGGAGGGGATTTCGACGCTGAGCGTGGCCGCACAAGTGGACTGCCGTTCGACGGTAATTTTCATCGTGATTCTGCCGGAATCCGTCCGGTCGCGGGGGCGGAACGCTAGAGGGAGGAAGGGGGGTGGTCAAGGACGCCGCCCCCGATCCTTCCTCAGAAATCTGAGGCTCAGCACGTAATGCTCTCCAGGCCCCACAGGCCGGGGAGACCGGGGCGATGGTGAAAAAATGGTAATAAATTTTATGTTCATTGACCTTGACGAAATGACGTCTAAACGGACTGAATAATCGGAGCGGGCAACAGTCTGTCCCCTATGAAGTCATGACAGTTTTTACGGATTGGAGTTATCGCGTTTCACACTGCGCGCTGGCATTCCTGATGCTCGCACTTCTTGTGTCCCCCCGGGGGCTACATGCACAGGATGAGGAGGCCCCCGCCGGGCCATTGGATCTTGAGCAGCGAACCATCGTTTCGATCACCTTCCGCTACGAGGGACCAAAGACGGTGGATGAGTCACGACTGCGCGATCACATGGCGGTGAGGATCGGTCAGAAGTACAATCCCGAAGCCCTCGATAAGGATGCGGCCAGTCTCTACGAGAGCGGACTGGTGGATGATGTCAGCTTCCTGGGCGATCCCCGGGGTGATGACTCCCTCGCCCTCATCGTGGAGGTGGTCACGCGTGGGCAAATCGTGGAGATCGGCTTTGTGGGCAACACCATTTTCAGCGATCGGAAGTTGGCCAGCGAAGCCAAGATCAAGGCCGGAGTCATCAGTGACAGTGCGATTCTTGAGGCCCGGCGAAACATCGAGAAGCAGTACCAGGGTTACGGCTATCCCGACGTTCTTGTTTCGCACCGTCTGCGGGAAACGGAACGCCCAGGTCAATTCCAGCTCGTCTTCGTCGTTCAGGAAGGGGTGAAGAGCGAGGTTCGCAAGATCCTCTTCGAGGGCAACAAGGCCTTTTCGCGGGTAGAGCTCAAGCGGGAGATGAAGACCAAGCAGAAGGGGATCTTCTCCTTTATTTCCAAGAGCGGTCGGATCGATGCCGAGAAACTGCAACTGGATCTTCTCCATCTGGAGGACTTCTACCGCAACCATGGCTATCGAATGGTGCGCATTGACAGCGCCCGACGGGAAGCCGCTAATAACGATCGGGTCGACCTTGTGATTCCCATTCATGAGGGTCCGAAATACACGGTCCGGAGTGCGGCCTTCGGAAAGATGTCCGTCTTCAAGCCGGAGGAACTCATACCCGCTCTCAGCATGGTGGGCGGGCAGGTGTTCTCGAACAAGAAGGTGCGGGACGACGTGCGTATGATTCGCAGCTACTATGGATCGCGCGGATACGCTGATGCGGTGGTCATGCCCGAGATGCGTGATGTGTCGCCGGGCGTAGTTGTGATCACCTACCAGATCACGGAAGGCCCGCTTTACCGTGTGGGCAAGGTCAATATCCAGGGGAACACCATCACCAAGGACAAGGTGATCCGCCGGGAGATTCCGATGCGGCCGGGGGAATACTACAACTCCGTGGACGAGGAGACGACCAAGCTCCGCCTCCAGAACCTGCGCTATTTCAGGCAGGTGCAGGTCTCCGACTCCCCCAGCACGCAGTCCGGCTACCGGGACGTCAACATTTTCGTGGATGAGAACAAGACCGGTCAGGTCAGCTTCGGCGCAGGTTTCAGTTCGATCGACAGCGTGGTTGGCTACCTCCACCTTGAGCAGACCAACTTTGATATCGGCAATCCCAAGAACTGGTTCCGTGGCGGAGGGCAGCGTTTCAATATGCGCCTCCAGCTCGGTGCCGAGCGCCGTGATCTGAAGGTTTCCCTGATCGAGCCCTGGTTTCTGGGCCGCAGGCTCTCCCTGGGCGGTGAAGTGTTCTACCGTGATCTCTTTTTCCTGAGTGAAGAATACGACCAGAGCAATGCCGGCGGAGCCGTCTTCGTCCGGAGCCCGCTGGGTCGCAAGGGTTACGTCAAGGCCGAATACCGTCTTGAGCAAGTGGGAATTGATGTGGAGGACGTGCCTCCTGGTTCGGACTTTCTCGTGGAGGACGGCGATTTCCTTCGTAGTGCGGTCTCCGTGAATTACGTATACGACAGCCGGGACAGCAACATCCTGCCACGCCGCGGTCACCGCTTTAACGTGGGGGCTACCCTGACGGGCGGGATTCTTGGAGGCGACGTCGAGACCTACACCCTCAGTGCGACGGGTTCCAAGCACTGGAACCTGCCCTGGGATGTTATTTTGAACCTCAATGGCTCCGTAACGGTGGTGGATGCCTTTAGCGGGCGCGTGCCGATATTCGAACGGCAGATGCTCGGCGGTGCACGAAATCTCCGGGGGTTCGATACTCGCGATGTCGGACCTCGCGACAGTGCAACGGATTCAGTGCTGGGAGGCAACACCGCGGCCTACGGTACGGTGGAAGCCACCTTCCCCATCTTTGGTCAGGTGCGCGGGGCGGTCTTTGGCGATATCGGTTTCGTCAACGCCGACTCGTTTGATTTCGGTGCCAACCAGATCCACAGCGACGTGGGTGTGGGGGTGCGGGCCACCATTCCCTACTTCGGACCGATGGCGCTGGACTATGCCTTTCCGCTCCAGAGCGAGGATTCCGCTGACGACGGGCCACGACTCCAGATCTACGTCAACTACCAGTATTAGGGGGTCGGATCGGACCACTCAGGCGGAGGATCAACGAGCCAGGAATCGAGGTTTTCCGAATCCTGTCATCAGGCCTCCTCGAACTGCTTGAAGAGGATCGAAAAATCGAACTCGCCTTCGCCCAGATCGTTGCGTTTCTGCATCTGGGTGGCAGTGTTGGCGATGCCGGGGGTCTCAAGACCGGCCCGTTCTGCGAGATCGAGCATGTAGCGCGCGTCCTTCAGCATGTTGGAAAGCGAAAAGTGAGGATCGAAGTCGCCCTCCGCCATGCTGATCACCTTCATGCTGGCGAGCACCGATGCGCAGGCGTTGGGCTTGATGGATTCCAGATATGTCTCGGCGGAGATGCCATGAGCGAGGTTGACCGTCAGCCCCTCCGCCAGGGCTTGCACGGTAGAGGCCGTAATCAGGTTGGTGGTGAGTTTGAGAATGGTTGCGGCGAGAGGGGAGGACACCTCCATTATCTGGGTGGAGGTCACCTCAAGAAAGGGGCGGAGGCGTTCCATTACCTCCGAATCACCACCGGCATAGTAGACAAGGGCGGCATTGCGGGCCGCTATCTTGCTACCGGTAAAGGGGGCGTTCAGAAATCCGCATCCAAGCCGGGCACACTCAGCCACCAGGTAATCGGTGGTGGCATGATCGATGGTGGCGTGGTTCACGAAGGTTTTGCCCGGCCCCAGGGAGTCTCGAATGTTTCCAAGAATATACCGCACGGCCGGGACATCCTTGAGATAACAGGCCACGATATCCGCGTTGCGTGCTGCCGTCGACGGATCAGTCTCAAAGTCCGTACGTTCGCGGGGAGAGCGACTCCAAGTGGTCACTGGATACCCGGCTGCTGCAATGTGATCGGCGGCTCGCGAACCGATGATCCCCAGCCCGAAGACAGCGACCGAGGGAAGAGAAGAAGCATCGCTCATCAGGACGATTTACGGTCCGCGCTCCGTCCCTGCAAGCCCGACTCCCACGTGAATGATCTTTCGCTACAGGCCAGTTACCCGAACCACTGAATAAAAACGCCAACAGTGTGAATAAACCGGAAAAACTTGACTTTCAAGGGGCTGTAATTCACTGCGTTCTTCTGCAGTCCGGATAGAGTGTCGCTTCCTTTTCCTGCCCTTGATCGCAACCCGGACTTCACACACACAACATGGAAACCCTCAAATGGTGTTGGTACGTGGCCTACGTCCTCGTCCTTCTGGGTCTCTCCGGCTACGGGTGCCATCGGCTTTGCATCGTCTACCTCTACCTCCGTCATTCCTGGCGGCGGCCCGAGGTGAAGCGGAAGTTCGACGATCTCCCGTTGGTCACGGTGCAACTTCCGGTATCCAATGAGATGCATGTAGTGGAGCGGTTGCTCACTTCAGTGTCCAAGCTCGACTATCCCAGGGAAAAGCTGCAGATCCAGCTGCTTGATGACTCGACTGACGAGACGACCGAAATCGCGCGAATGGAGATCGAGAAGCTCCAGGAGCGGGGCTTCGATGCGGAGCTGATTCACCGCGATGACCGTACGGGTTTCAAGGCGGGAGCGCTGGAGAACGGACTTGATACCGCCAAGGGGGAGTATGTCTTCATCCTTGATGCAGACTTCGTTCCCAATCCCGATGTCCTGCGGAAGACCATTCATTATTTCACTGACGATGAGATCGGCCTGATCCAGACCCGATGGGGACATCTCAACCGGAACTACAACCTGCTCACCCGCGTGCAGGCCATGTTTCTGGACGGGCACCTGGAACTTGAACAAACGGCGCGCAACCGCAGTGGCCGTTTTTTCACCTTCAACGGCACAGGCGGAATCTGGCGCAAGAAGTGCATCACCGATGCTGGTGGCTGGGAGCATGATACCCTGACCGAGGACATGGATCTGAGTTATCGTGCCCAGTTGCGCAACTGGCGTTTCATCTTCCTAAACGAGGTGGAAACTCCGGCGGAGTTGCCGGTGGACATGGACGGCTTCAAGAGCCAGCAGCATCGCTGGACCAAGGGATCAATTCAGTGCTGTAAGAAAGTGCTGCCTGCGATCTGGCGCAGCAAGTTTCCCCTCTATATAAAGCTGGAAGCGACGGCGCACCTCACCTCGAACTTTGCCTGGCTCCTTCTCATGGTGCTGTGCTTCCTGATCTTCCCCAACACCAAGTACCAGCCGGAAATGAGTGTCTGGGTGAAGGCGCTCATCCATATCCCCATCTTCATCTTTGCCTCTGGTTCGGTTATTTTCTTCTACCTCATGTCGCAGAAGGCCCTCAATCCCAAGGGGTGGTGGAAGGAGATCATCTATCTGCCCTGTCTCCTGGCCCTCGGTATCGGGATGTCCATCAATAACGCCCGGGCCGTGATGGAAGCCCTCTTTAACATGCAGTCGGGCTTTGTGCGCACGCCCAAGTATGGAATTGAGAAGCGTAAGGCGGAAAAATCCCCTGCCTCCAGAAAGGGCCGCTACAAGGCCATCAGGTCTGTCACCCCCGTGGTAGAGTTTTTCTTCGGGGTATTCTTCCTCTTTGTTGTTCTCGATGCGCTCTTGAGCGGAAATTTAGTTTCCTTTACTTTCCTGCTTCCTTTTCCGATAGGCTTCTTTTATACTTCCGTATCATCCTTTGTGATATCTTGGAATGCGGCCTCCCGCGACCGACAGACCGAGTAGTTCCACAAATGGAAGTATGCAGTGTTGTCTGTCAATGATGCCCAAACTACTGAACAGTTCAGCCCTTTTTCTGTTCATTGGTCTTTCCGCTCTGTTTCTCAGTAGCTGTGCACAGATGGATGTGACACAGATGGATGTGAGAAACAAGGTGCTGATAAGTGTCCGCGATCAGAAGATGATGATCGTAAAGGACGGCGAACCGGTGAAGAGCTATCCCGTTTCAACTTCCAAGTTCGGACTGGGAGATAAGCTTGGTAGTAAGTACACGCCTCTTGGAACCATGCGCATCGCCCGCAAGATCGGGGGCGGCGCTCCTTCCGGATCTGTTTTTAAGAGTCGCCGCCGCACGGGAGAAGTCCTGCGACCGAATTCCCCCGGCCGGGATCCCATCGTCTCACGTATCATCTGGCTGAAGGGAATGGAGAATAAGAACCGGAATGCCTATCGGCGCTACATTTACATCCACGGAACGCCTGAAGAATGGCGTATCGGAAGTCCCGCCAGCTACGGGTGTATCCGCATGAAATCCCGGCATATCATCGATCTCTACCGCCGCGTCGGAGTGGAGGCCGAGGTGAAGGTGATCAGGGGATCGCTCTACCGCATCCCTGGAGCCCTGCCCCAGGGCGAATACGCCGCACAGGAACCGGTCCAGTCCCGGCAGAACCGCAAGGTTTTCCGTGCCGGGCCCTCAATCTGATCTCGCCCGGTTTGCCGGGGATTCCGGGGTTTTCGACTGCGCGTGCTTGACAGTGGTCCCGGCTTGCCTAGGTTCGTCGCCCCTCCGGGGAATATCTTCAATATGGCCAATTCAAAATCTGCCCTTAAGCGGGTCCGTCAAATAAAGAGCCGGACCGATCGCAACAAGGTTCTCCGCACCAGGGTGAAATCCCTGCGGAAAAAGACGCTGGAGGCCGCCCAAGCCGGCAATGCGGAAGAAGCGCAGAATACTTTGAAGCAACTGGCCTCGGCCGTGGATCAGGCTCAGAAGAAGGGTATCTACCACAAGAACAAGGCTGCCAACCTCAAGAGCAAGGCGGTCAAGTCCGTCAAGGGCACCACAAGCTCTTAGGGTTCCATCATCCCGTCCCATGGAGTGCAGTTGCAGCCGGGTTCCTCTTTTCTAGCCTGTTTTCATACTGTGGAACTTCTCCCAAGCGAACGATTGGCCAAGGCGCAGGAGATTGCGTCCAATCCTTGCGAATATCAGGTCTGCGAGGGGTGCGAATCGATCGTGGGACTGGAGACTGTGATCTGCCCCAATTGCCACAGCTACCGTTTCGACGGAGACCCGATCCGCGTGGTGGACCAGGCCCTCCTGCTCGGATCCCGTGAGAAGCGATCGGTGACGGCTGAGGATCTGGCGTAGCTGTCGACAGGATGCTGGATCCGCACGATTCCCTTAACGGTAACTGATTGGGAGCGTTTTCTCCAGGTGCTGGAGCAACCTCAGGTGAGCGGCATCAACTTCTTCGCTCTTCAGGGTTCGATCGGTGGCGCGGTAATGGAAGCTGTAGGCAACCGATTTGCGGTCGGCATTGAGCTTGTCGCCGGTGGGATCCCGGAAAACGTCGAAGCAGCCGAAGGAAACGAGGAGAGGCTCGTTGAGCTTGCGGATCGCTTTTTCGATCTCGGCGTTGGCGAGGTCGGCGGGTGCCTCCATTGCCGCGTCGCGGGAGGAACCGGGGAACTGTGGCAGTTCCACTACGTGAGATCCGTTACTGCGCAGGTCGCACACGCGGCTGAGATCCAGCTCGGCGAGGTAGACAGGGTAATCAAGGTCGAGCTCGCGTCCACGGGAAGGAGACAGCTGTGCGAAGGATCCGATGGTTCTTCCATTTGCCATCACCTGAGCAGCCTGGAGAAAGTTGCCTGGCTGAGCCGGGGTGAGTTGCACCTGCGTACCGGGCAGAATCGTTTCGATCACTCCCTTCAGTGAGAAGGCGTCGCTTCCGGTGTCGTGCGTGCTGTTCCAGAAGTCCGGCCGAGTGCTACCACCGAGAAGGATTCCCAGCGCATCCATTTCCAGGTCGGTGGCCTTCCCCCCTCCCGCATTGCGGAAACAGCGGCCGATCTCAAAGAAACGGACCGCTTTGGCACCCTGTCGGACGTTGCGGCTGGCGGTGGAGAGGAGAGAGGGAGCAAGGCTGGGGCGCATCACACTGTGATCTTCGCTGAGAGGCAGGCTGACACGGATGATGTCCCCGTCATACAGGGGACGGAGCGGCAGAGCGTCACGGAGCTGATTCTCGGAGATGAGCTTGATGGTCTGCGCTTCGTAGAACCCGAGGGCCGCAAGCTGTTTTTTCAGATCGAGTTCGAGATCGTATCGGGCATCGACCGCACTCGGGATGGCAGCGCTGGCGAGGTTACGGGCTGGGATGGCATCGAGGCCAGCCACCCGCACCACCTCCTCGGCGAGATCAATGTGGCGCTGCAGATCGAGGCGATGGCTGGGAACCTGCCACTGATCGTCTCCAGCCGGGTTGAGGCCCAGTCGTTCGAGTGCCTGATGGGCATCCTCCATGGAGATGGCACCACCTACCAGTTGCTGCAGGCGGGCTGGGTAGAGAGTCACCGTCCCGGTGAGATTGGGAGCTTCTCCGGCGCAGAGAGTGGGTCCCTCGATGCGGCCTCCGGTCAATTCGACAATGAGTCCGGCGGCGAGGGCGGAGGCCTTGAGGACCCCCTGCGGATCGACTCCTCGTTCAAAGCGATAGGAGGAGTCCGAGTGCAGGTTAAGACGTCGTGCGGTGCGGCGAATGCTGGGCGGGTCAAACCAGGCCGATTCGAGGATGACGTCGGTGGTGGAGCCGGTCACCCCGGATAGCTCCCCTCCCATCACTCCTCCAAGGGCGAGGGCGGTTCCGGATCGGTCGGAGATCACGCAATCGGTGGGAGTCAGTTCGTAGGTTTCCTCGTCAAGGGCAGGGAACTTTTCACTCTCTGCGGCGTAACGCACACGGATACCGCCATCGACCTTGGAGCCATCAAAGGCGTGTAAGGGTTGTCCCAGTTCGTGCAGGACAAAGTTGGTGATATCCACCACGTTGTTAATGGGGCGCAAATCGATGGCCTCCAGCCGTTTTTTCAACCAGTCCGGACTTTCGCGCACCGTCACGTTCGTGATGTTTACTGCGGTGTAAAAAGGACAGGTTTCTTGCCCTTCCACACTCAGGGCCTCACCGGCTGGGGCGAGCTCGACTGAAGGGATTTTCACGGCATTGAGTTCGCGGCCGGTGAGGGCGGCCACTTCCCGGGCCATCCCGTGATGGCTGAGGAGGTCGGGGCGATTGGGAGTGATCTC
>JAAZXD010000033.1:9859-14114 GCA_014240355.1 Roseibacillus sp.
ATCACCCACCTTGTAGTTCTTGGCGCCGCAGACGATTTGTCTCAATTCCCCTTCTCCCGCATCGACCTGGGTCACGCTGAGGCGGTCGGCATTGGGGTGCTGTTCGGTTTGCACAATCCGGGCGACTACCACCAAGTCAGTGGAGACACCCTGTTCTGAGAGGCCTTCGACCTCCACGCCGGCAAAGGTGAGGATGTCATCGAACTCGGGGTTGCTGAGACCGGTGAGGTCGAGATGGTTGGCGAGCCAGTTTTTGGAAACTAACATCGTAGTGAGTTTGGAAAATTACAGGGGAGTGTCAGCATTTGTCTTACGAAATCACGTGCTGCATTCAGGCGAATTGGGTCAGGAACCTCGCATCATTCTCAATGAGCAGCCGAATGTCCTTGATGCCCCACTTGATCATGGCAAGGCGATCCAGTCCCATGCCGAAGGCGTATCCGGTGACCTTGTCGGGGTGGTAGAGTTCGTCGCCTCTGGATTTGCAGATCTCCTCGAAGACGGCAGGATCCACCATGCCGCACCCGGCTACCTCGATCCATTCCGGGTCGTGACCTTCCAATTGAAGGCGAGCGTCTATTTCGAAACTTGGCTCGGTGAAGGGGAAGAAGTGGGGGCGGAAACGTACTTCGGTCTCTTCCCCGAACATGGCACGGTAAAAGAACTCCAGGGCACCCTTGAGGTCACCGACCTGCACATCAGTATCGACGTAGAGACCTTCAAGCTGATTGAAGACCGGAAGGTGAGTCTTGTCCACCTCGTCTCGTCGATAGCAGGATCCCGGCGCGATGACACGTACGGGGGGGGGCTGTGTTTCCATGGTGCGAACCTGGACCGTGGAGGTGTGAGTGCGCAGGAGTTTGCCGCTGTCAAAGTAGAAGGTGTCCTTCTCGTTGCGTGCGGGGTGTTCCGGCGGGGTGTTCAGGGCGTCAAAACAGTGGAACTCGGTTTCGATTTCGGGACCCTCTGCCAGCGCGAAGCCGAGGCGGCGCAGGATGCCGATGGCACGGTCCCCGAGCTGGGTGAGGGGGTGGAGGTTGCCCGGGTGAAGCGGGCGTCCCGGCAAGGTGAGGTCGAGACCTTCCAAGGCGGCACGATCTGCCTCGTCCTGAAGGGCGTTACGCTTGGCCTCGAGCGCTTCCGTTATTGCGCCACGGGTGGCATTGAGAAGTTGCCCCACCACGGGCTTCTCCTCCTTGGAAAGGTCCTTCATGCCGGTCGAGGCTGCGGTGAGCCGTCCCTTTTTACCAAGAAAGGCAATGCGGGCCTCATCGAGTTCCTGTTCGCCGGAGGCGGCCCCGATGGCGGTCAGGGCATCAGATTGGATTTTGGCGATCTCTTCTTTCATGGGAGAGGGTTGCGATGAACAATCGGCTGCGGTCAGAATCTAGCGAACCAATTTCCAGAATCAGGGGTCGAATTTTCCACCGGTTTCTGTGATTCGGGAGATGAGATTTATAGAGAAACTGGAGGAATGAGTGTGCTGGAAACGGAAAAGGGTCGCTTATGGCGACCCTGTGGAGCTTTGGAAGGTGTTTCCGGCTCAGGCCGCTTTGCTTTCGAGGGCCGACTTGGCCGTTTCGAAGATGGCATCAAACGCAGCGGAATCGTTGACCGAGAGATCGGCGAGGATCTTGCGGTCGACCTCGACGCCGGCTGCGTTGAGGCCCTCCATAAATCGTGAGTAGCTCAGGCCCCGGTCACGGACTGCGGCGCTTATACGCTGAATCCAGAGGCGGCGGAACTGCCCTTTGCGCTTTTTGCGATCGTAGTATTCGTGCTGCCGGGCCTTGTAGACGGCATCCTTGGCGTAGCGATAGAGCTTGGAGCGGAATCCCCGGAAGCCCTTGGCCCGGAGGAGGACGCGTTTGCGGCGTTTGCGGCTGGCTGGGCCGTTGGTGGCGCGTGGCATGTTACTGTCTTTCTGGAACGGACTGTTTCAGTCGTCCTCCCACAGTCTCATCCGTTCGTATCCCGCGCGAGGCGGGCAGGCTGTGTAAGAGGCCGCGCCGGGGTGGCACGTTATGTTCTGGCGTTGCGTACTGAATAAGCCCCTTACGAGAAGGGAAGATTCGCTTTCACGTTCTTGAGATCTGCGTCGGAAACGAGCGTGGCCTTACCGAGGTTACGCTTACGCTTGCGGCTCTTCTTCTGGAGAAGGTGCCGTTTGCCTTGTTTCCGCCGCAATATCTTACCGGAGCCGGTCACTTTGAAACGCTTGGCGACCGCCTTCCGGGTTTTGGCTTTTCCTGCAGCGCGAGCCATGGGGCGCGGAGGCTAGCCGTCGATGCAAGGAATTCAAGGGATATTCCTCTTTTTTAGTGATTTTGAGAAGATTGCCGCCGGGTGGCAGCGGAGGGAGGTCTGTCGGATCGGATAGCTAGTTGCGAGGTTTGAGCAGTTCGCTTCCAATTTGCTCGTTTTCGTGAATCCGGAGGTAGTGGAGAGCCCTCTCGGCGCGACTTGAGGAGGGGTCGCGCAAGTGGGGCTCAATCTTTTCGGAGAGGGCCTCAAAAACGGAAGTCAGGTCCATTTTCCATTCACCGTCTTCCCGGTTGAAGGTGACGAGAATGTCCTCGTGCCATTCGCTAGGAGGGAGCAGGACGGGAGCGATGGCTTCCACGCCCGGCGTGATGATCCTGATCTCCCCGATGTCCAGAAAGTGCGGGGCACCTGCCGGGAAGACCATCCGGTTAAAGGAATCGAGGACAAGTTTGCGGCTGTCGAGCTTCGTGAGTTCCTCCGGAGAATAGCGGTGACGGAGAGCCAGGCAGGAGAAGAGATCAAGAGGAGGGAGGGCGCTGAGGCCGGCGCCGTCCTCGTTGCGCGCGAGGGGGATGACGCGGTCGTAGTAGACAAAGGTCCGTCGGCTGAGGTGGCTGGATGCGGTCCTGCCGTCCCTGGCGAAGAAGGCGTCGCTGAATTTCTGGAAGACCTGCCGAACCTCGGCGCGCTGCCGGTTGCGGGATTCTCCACAGGAGGCGATGAGAAAGCCAATGGCGAGCGGAGCGAGGAAACGCGTGGTCATTGCAGCGCCTCCCGGAGAGCGCTGGTGAGATCCTTGTCCTGGGACGGAAAGACGGTGCGCAGGTTGAGAAGGAACTTGTCGTCGTGGGCGTAGCCGATGACGGCGGGCTCAGCCGAGCGCAGGCGACCGGCCAGTTTCTCGAGTCCCATCCCGGTGGGAGCAATCTCGAGGGCGAGGGAGGGAAACCCGGCTCGGGGCATGGTGCCGCCCCCGGTCTGGGAGGAGGTTTCCACGATTGCAGTCCGGACCGGGAGCCCGTCCAGTTCCGTCACGATGGCCTCGGCCCGGGATTGCAGGTCATCGAGGGGGAGGGCCAGGAAATTGAGGACCGGAATATCGGGGCGCTTCTCGCCCTTGCTGCGGAGGTAGTCATCGATGCATTCCTGCAGGACAGTGAGAATCAGCTTGTCGCAACGCACGGCGCGGAAGAAGGGCTCCCCCTTGACGCGGGCCACCAGATCGGAGCAGCCGGCAATAATTCCGGCCTGTGGTCCACCGAGCAGCTTGTCGCCGGAAAAGATGACGAGAGCAATCCCGTTACGGAGGGCCTCCTGGGGCGTGGGCTCGTGATCGATGGGGGCGAGGTCGTCGGTATTCATCACTGCGCCGGAGCCGAGATCCTCCACGAAAGGGATTTTGTGCTCCCGGGCGAGGGAAGCGAGCTCGGGAAGGGCCGGCTCTGAGGTGAAGCCCTCAAGGTAAAAATTGGAGCGATGCACCTTGAGGATGAGCGCGCTACGTTCGGTGATTGCTCCGGCGTAATCCTTCAGATGGGTCTTGTTGGTGGCACCAACCTCCACGAGCCGGGCCCCGGAAGTTTCAAGGACTTCGGGGATGCGGAACCCACCCCCGATCTCGACCAGTTCGCCGCGACTGACGATGACCTCGTTCTTTTCCGGAGAGATGAGGCTGCGGAGGGTGAGAACGAGGGCGGCGGCACAGTTGTTGACGGCAGTGGCGGCTTCGGTTTCGAGGAGGACGGCGAGTGCCGTTTCGAGGTAGCCGGCGCGCTTGCCCCGTTTTCCATCGAGGAGGTTGAATTCGAGATTGGAGTAACCGGTGGCCACCTTGCCCAGGGCGTTGGCCGCCCGTTGACCCAGGGGGGACCGTCCCAGGTTGGTGTGAATGAGGACCCCGGTGGCGTTGATGACCGGCTGCAGGCGGGAGGAGGCAAAGGTCCGCAGGCCTGAAAGGACATCTCCTTCGATCGTCTCCCGGTCGGCTTCC
>JAAZXD010000340.1 GCA_014240355.1 Roseibacillus sp.
GGTCCGCTCTTTGTTTCGTCCAGTCTGCAACCCATCGAAATCGCGGATCCCTACGTTGGTGGGAAGATCGAATTGGCAGCCACCGAACTGGGGCAGAACACCGACCTCGTGTGCACGATCGCCATCCACAAGGAATTCGAGGGAGAGGCCAGAATCAATGTCAATGGCCTCCCCCACGGCGTGAGCACCGAGGAACTCACCATCAATAAGGAATCCAAGGAAATCACCTTTCCCCTTGCAGTCAGCAAGGAATCCAAGAAGGGCAAGACCTCGAACATCTTCTGTACCGTCGTAATCACGGAAAACGGTCACCCCATCCGTGGCACCGCCATGGGCGGTGGAGTCCTGCGTATCGACCCCCCTCCGCCGGCACCCAAGAAACCGGTCGTTGCCAAGAAGGAACCTCCCAAGCCAGCGGAAACCAAGCCCGTCAAGAAGCGACTCTCACGGCTTGAGCAACTCCGCCTCCAGAGCAAGAACGCCAACTGATTCGGAACGAATGAAGCTGCTCCTCACAACGATCTTTGCCAGCGGGATTTCCTGCCTGGGCTTCATCTGCCTGGCGGCAGAGGAAGCAACGTCCTCCTCCAGGGAATTCGAAGAGGTCCGGACCATCCTCGAGCAAAACTGCCTCGAATGCCACAATGGCACCAAGAACAAGGGCAAGCTGCGTCTCGACACTCATGAACTGGCGCTGAAAGGCGGGGAATCGGGAGAGACCCTGGTCGCTGGCAAACCGGACGAATCCGAATTGCTTCAGCGCGTCATCCTCGCACCCGACGACGATGACCTCATGCCTCCCCTCAGTGAGAAGTCCGACCGTGAACCACTCACCGCGGACCAGGTCGCGATCCTGAAGTCCTGGATCGAATCCGGAGCCCGCTGGCCCGAGGGAGTAACTCTTGCCGCCAAGCCCCGCACCGGTGTAACCGAGGACCCCAACGTACCTGACCCCGACCTGGCCAAACTGGAGGTCTATCCAAGGAGCGTTACCCTTGAGACGGCAGCCGACTTCCACCGCGTGGTGGTGATCGGGAACTACAAGGACGCCACTGCCCGTAACGTCACCAAGTGGGCCAAGCTCAGCCTCACCAATCCGGAACTCGCCGCCCTGGAAGGCAGCCTCCTCAAGCCCAAGGCCGACGGCGAGACGGTCCTCTCTATCGAATTCCGTGGCAAGAAGGCGGAGATCCCCGTCACCGTGAAAGACGCCTCCCTGCCGCGACCCGTCAGCTTCCAGCTTGACGTCATGCCCATCCTTACCTCTTCAGGCTGCAACACGGGATCCTGCCATGGGTCCGCACGGGGACAGGACGGGTTCATGCTCTCCCTCTTCGGCTATGACCCGAAGGGCGATCACCAGCGCATCACACGCCAACTTTCCGGGCGCCGTGTCAATCTCGCCCTTCCCGCGGAGTCCCTCATGGTGACCAAGACCACCGGACAGGTACCCCACACGGGAGGAAAACTGTTTAAACTCGACTCCGCCAATGCAAAAACGCTCATCTCCTGGATCAAGGCGGGCGTGCCCTACGACAAGGACGACATCGCCCTGCCTGTCGGCATCGATGTCGAACCCAGTCAATATGTCCTCAAGGGAGAGAAGGTAAAGGTCCCCCTCACTGTCCGCGCCCGTTACTCGGATGGTACTGACCGCGACGTCACCAACCTCTCAAGCTTCAGTTCCTCAAACGACAACAGCGTCGGGATTGACGAGGCCACCGGGGTCGCCACAACCAAGAACCGCGGGGAGGCTTTTCTCCTCGCGCGCTTCCATACCTACACCGAGGGAACCCAGACCATCGTGATCCCGGACAACCTCGCCTATGAGAAGCCCGAACTCAAGGACTTCAACTACGTCGACACCCATGTGCATGCAAAACTCCACAAGCTGCGCATCTACCCCTCGGACCTCTGCAGCGATGAGGTCTTCGTGCGCCGCGTCTACCTCGATATCGCGGGCGTCCTCCCCACCGAGGAAGAACGCAGGATCTTCCTCGAAAACGAGGCTCCCGAAAAGAGGGCGGCTCTCGTCACTCAATTACTCGACCGCAAGGAGTTTACCGAGATGTGGGTCATGAAATGGGCGGAACTCCTCCAGATCCGCTCCACCGGCAACAACGCCAACCAGGTCAGTTACAAGTCAGCCCTTCTCTGGTACGAATGGCTGCGGGACAAGGTTGCGAACAACCAGCCCTTCAACCGGATCATCTACGATTTGCTTTCCGCCCGGGGCGGGACCTTCAAGAGCCCGGCCACCAACTACTTCAAGCTCGAGAACGATGTGAAGAAGCGCACCGAGAACGTGGCCCAGGTCTTCATGGGAACGAGAATCCAGTGCGCACAATGTCATAACCACCCCTTCGACCGCTGGACCATGAATGACTACTACGGCTTTGCGGCTCTTTTTGCCCAGATCCGAAAGAAGCCGGCTGAAGATCCGCACGAGCAGATCATCTTCGATGGCGGAGGACAGATCGCCCACCCAGTCACCAAGGCCAATGCTGTTCCCCAGTGCCTCGGCGCCGATGGACCGGCCGAAATCAAGAACCAGACCCGCCGTGAAGCGGTCGCCGGGTGGCTCACCTCCAGGGAAAATCCGTGGTTCTCCAAGAACGTGGTCAACATCGTATGGGCACACCTCTTCGGAATCGGCATCACCGACCCCGTTGACGACGTGCGCATTTCCAATCCCGCCAGCAACCCGGAACTGCTTGAGGCCCTCTCGGCCAAGTTTGTCGATTACAACTACGATTTCAAGAAGCTGGTCCGCGACATCTGCACCTCACGCACCTACCAGCTCTCCAGTCGCACCAACGAGACCAACGAGAAGGACCTTGCCAATTTTTCGCACTCGCTCATCCGCCGTTTGCGCGCCGAGGTCCTCCTTGATACCCTTGCGCAGGTCACCGAGACGCCCAACAAGTTCCGCGGACTTCCCCTCGGAGCACGAGCCGTCCAGATCGCGGACGGAAACACCTCCACCTACTTCCTCACCACCTTCGGTCGTGCCACCCGGCAGACGGTCTGTTCGTGCGAGGTCAAGATGGAGCCCAACCTCTCCCAGGCCCTTCACCTCCTCAATGGTGATGCCGTGCACAATCGCGTACGCAACGGCGGAGTGGTCAGTAAGCTCCTCAAGGAAAAAGAGGAGCCCGGGGCCGTGATCGAGGCCCTCTACTTCCGTTGCCTCAGCCGACCCCCCACTGATACCGCAAAGACAAAACTCCTGGAGGCTCTCAAGGGCGACAGCCCACCACTCGAAGTCCTCGAGGATATCTTCTGGGCCATTCTCAATTCCAAGGAGTTTATTTTCAATCACTGATGAGAACATCCGTTCATCATCCTTCGTTGGCCAGGGCCAGCGTTGTCTTCGTCACTGGGACAGCCCTCCTCTCTTCGCTGCAAGCAGCAGAGAAAGTCACTTACGACGATGATATCCTGCCCATTTTCGAGTCCGCCTGTCTGAACTGCCACAACCCGGACAAGAAGAAGGGCGACCTTGATCTCTCCAACTATACAGGGGTGATGGCTGGCGGCTCCGGGGGCTCGATCGCCAGTCCCGGCGATGGAGCAGGTTCGAAACTCTACGCTTCCATTACCCATACCGCCGAACCCTTCATGCCTCCCAAGGGGGATAAACTTGCCAAGAAGGACGCC
>JAAZXD010000341.1 GCA_014240355.1 Roseibacillus sp.
CATCTCTCATCGACTGGGCCGACAAGCGAAACCCAAGGAAATACTCTAGCGGCTCTCCGCTCAGAAAATCCACGCCGATGTGGCGGAGACTTTCGATCGTAATCTCAAGCACCTGAAAGATAATGGCGTCGATCTCGATAAAACTCCCCTCACGCAGGGGGCATCGCTCGCGATCGATCCCCAGAGCGAGACGTTCATCGATAATCCCCAGGCCGACGCCTTTCTCACCCGGCCCTATCGCGATCCTTTCGTCGTCCCCGGGGAAAGCGCAATTTAGACCAACCAGAAAAGGAACAAGAACCATGCTCTCCAAGCTCTCTATACTCGCCAGCACCTGTGCCCTTCACCTCACCCTTGCAGCCGGCGCGGCGGCCCAGGGCGACAAGGTCGACCTCGTGCAGAATCTGCACTGGAAGGACCATCACTTCGCGATGTCGAACTGGTTCTATAACTACAAGTTCGACCAGCCCAGGTTGCACATCAAACTCCTCAAGGAGCGGGGCTACGGCGGCATCATGCTCTCCTTGAAAGATGACCCCGGACGATGGAAGACTCTCCCCGCCTACCTCGAGGCCATGAAGGAACATGGCACTCGCCTGACCGCGATCCACGCTCGCTTTTACATCGAGGACGGCACCTACCCGCAGGTCATCAAGGACAATCTGCCGCTGCTCAAGGGAACAAAAGTGATCTTGATTCCGTCGGTGGGCAGCCGCACCAAGAGGGACCGCAAGGACCCCGAGGCGGTCGCGATGGCCGTCAAGATCCTTCGCGAGATGTCGGACGACGCCAAGAAGTATGACCTGGGAGGGATTGCACCCTACATGCACATCGGCAACTGGATCGAGACCATCGATGATAATGTGCGCATAGCCAAAGCGGTGGATCGCCGCAATGTGGGCGTCATGTTTCATTTGCACCACTGGCAGGCGGTGGGCGGCCGAGAAATTGCGAAGCTCCGCGCGGACCTCCTCAACGCCAAACCCTATCTCATGATCGCGGTCATTCAAGGCACCGACCAGAACAAGGCCACGCACAAGATTCTAGGCGAAGGGGACTACGACATGGTTCCCCTCGTGAAAGCCCTGCGGGAAATGGACTACCGCGGCCCGCTGGGCACAATGGGCTACACTCAAAAAGGCGACATTCCCAGCAAGCTCGCCCGCGCCTACATAGCTTGGGAAAAAATCCGGACCGAGGCGAACAGGTAGCCCCTGCTCACCTTTCTCTCCTCACTTTTCCTGCACCTTGATGGGGTGATTGTCTACTTCCCCGCACCCTGGTTCCTGCACTGGGATGCGGGTGTCCCCCATCATAAGAGGAGGACCGCTATCAGCATGAGTCCCCGTCGGCTCATCATACAGGGTTCATGTAACAGGGATCAGGTGCAGGGTCGAGGGCTCGGCCTATCTTGGTTCCTTGCGCCAATAATCTACCAAACATCCCGTTCACCTCTTTCATCCCTTTCCCTGAACTAAATTCCTCAGCTACTTCGTCCGCAAGGCGAGGCGGTAGCGTTCTAAGACATCGGCGCGGTCGCACTTCTCATCCTGGAGGAACTCCAAAACCTGATTCGCATCTCCCGGGTTCTCCGGCACCGGCAATGTGGCAATCCGGTTAATCACCTTGTCCCTCACCGTGGTGACATACAAACCATCGGTCGGACATCCCGGCTTACCCTCGGCTGTCGCCAGTGCAGACCGGAACTGTTCCCAGAGCCCAACCTGTGCCTGCGGGGTCTCAGTCATGGCGATGGCCTTATCGATGACAAGCAAGTGATAGGGGTTCCGGGCAATCGCATTATGGAGCAGCTTCCAGCCATCCCGTCTTCGCTGCTCTTCAGGAAGTAGCAGGCACACGGCATGAGCGACGGTGCCGCCGTGGTAGGCTGCCGAGCCGTGGTTCATGCCCCAGGCGAGACTCTGATGGTAGACCATCTTCTTGATCCCCCGGAATTCGATCTCATGCCCACTGGTGCGCTTGTTGCGCCTGAATTCACGCTCGAACGGCCACGGGGTGAACGGACCGGTCTTCTCATCTCCGCCGGTGGCATACTGACCGCCTTCACAACGGAAGGTACCCGTCTCCGGTCCATGGCGGAAGAAGACCACCGCGCAGTGACCCGGCTGAGTGGCCTGGCACGATGGAACGCCGAGGATGTTGTGACCACGTGCCGAGATTGAGCCCATCGTGCCGCATACGCCGCCGTCCTTGAGCATCATCTGGATGGTGGCGTAGCTGAACGGATAGGGTTTGAGGCGACGCGCCGACTGCATTGGGAACTGTTGCGCGATACCATGGATATACTCCCCGTAGCGATGAAACTCCCCGCGATCACGAAATGCGATCCAGCGCTCTTCACGCTCGCGCAGGGGCTGCTGATCGGCAGCAAGCATGGTCAGCAGCGGCCACGGGGCCGTCAGCGGGAAGGGCGGCCAGTTGCGCTCCTTCTGAAGTGCCGGAGGAAAGGTATGCTCAAAATTACGAATCGCGTAGAGGCAGCGTTCGGCCGGGGTGGCGAAGGGGTCTCGCTCTTTTGGCAGCAACCCTTTGGCCTCATATGCACTGCGGAACATCCGGTAGGCTGCGTCAATTTTTTTATAAGCCTCCCCACGCACCGCATCACTGCTGTGCCAGTGAATGACACGATCACCACAGTCGATCTCAACCTCGTGCCCTTGCGACTTCATGTAGTCGTTGAACTTTTCCTGCAACTTTCTGCTCGCCATCACATCTGCGGCATAGAGTGTGCGCCTGATTTTCTTCGTCTTCTGCGCCGGTTCGCCTCGCTTCCGCTTGGGAACAGGGAGAGCGATGCCTCGCTTGTCGTATTTTAACTCGCCAGTCTTCGGATCAAGCACAACGTCCTCTTCGATGGTGTGGTCGTTAAGGAAGTTAATGATGTGATCATTAACGTCCAACTTACGCTGCGGATCCTTGGTATCGACTGGCACCCGAGGATCACGGGGAATCACCAGCTTCATGGGCTCCCGCGGAGTGGTATCGGCAGCCAATCCTTCCTTGGCGCTGACCAGAGCGGCCGCAAGCGACAGCTGACGGTAGTGCTCAAACTTCTCTTTACCGAGATCGAGCCGCAGCGAGTAAAGCCAGAGCAGCACGTCCTCGGGTTTGTGATGTGCCGCATAAACTCCCGTGGCAATGTCAGGATCGGAATCAACCCAGGCGAGGAACTCGGCTGGAAGCGCCCTGCCTTCCGCCTTTAATATATCCTCGACCTGCTTCCTCGCATGCGTGAAGAAAGCGCCCCGCAGCGCCGGAGTGACGACAAACTGCTCCTTTCTGCAAATGCGGATCTGATCCGCAGCAGCCGCTGTATGCATGAGGCTGGTCGACAAGCTGACCGCCACGGCGGTGAGCACGGTGCGTTTACATACATTCATACTCTCCAGATCTTCCGTGGGGTGGGCCGGAAAGCAAGCCGGAGGTCGAGAACTGACCGGTCTTTCGGAAAACTATGTGACAGAAACTACTTCCCTGCCACGAGGGCCCCTCTCCCACACCCTGGTTCCTGCACCCTGGATTATGGGCGACCTAAGGGAAAAGAGTATGATATCATCCCCCGCGCCTCGCAATGCGCCCGATACGGACGAGGACTTTGTTCCCAACCGACTTGCTTACGGCAA
>JAAZXD010000342.1 GCA_014240355.1 Roseibacillus sp.
AGGAACAATCGCATCAACCAGGACGATTGCGCCGGAGAGAACTGGATGTCCCGCGCAGGGGGGGGATCGGTGGCTTACTACAGTGCCTCGGTGAACTCCTACACCGACGAGAATCACGAGCGCGCCAAGGGAATCTTCAAGGCCATTTACGAGAATGGAATCACGCGACTCGGTCCTGCCCTGGCGGAAGCCGAAGTGATTTCCTCCAGCACCTACGGCTTGGATTCTGCGTGGGAGAACAACACCTTCTGCTATATTCTCCTGGGAGATCCCGAGATGACCATCCGGCGCAAGGCGGTTTGGCCGTCCTGGTTCCCCGAAATCGTCGTGCGCCCCCGGCTAGGTCGTGCCCATGTCACTGTCCTGGATGAATTGAAGAATCCTTTACCGGGCCTGCGCGTTAACGTGGTTCTCACCAACAGAACCATTCTCAATGGACTCACCGACGACAATGGTGAGATCGACCTTGAGGTTGATCCCTCCCAGATCGCCCGCTATGTGGTGGTGGATGACGATGAAGGCCGGGTCCGGGTCATGGATTCGGGGACCGCTGCGGGGACAGCAGTCTCGTTGAGTGACAGTCTTATCCCCGAGGGGAACAACCCGGGATTCCGAGTTGGCGGGATAAGCACCGTTGTCGGTGGTGAAGAGGTTGAAGCGACCTACTCCCTGGTGAGGGGTGCAGGGGCTAATGACAACGGACATTTCCAGGTCGAAGCAGGCTCACTGATCTTCACCAGTCATGCTGATCATGAGAGCCGGTCTGCCTACAATGTGCGGGTTCGATCGAGCCATGCCGGGGGATGGAGCGAAGAAGCCTTCATCGTTCAGATCATTGACGACCGCAGCGAGGATGCCGATGGAGACGGGCTCACCGAACTCGATGAGGAAGAGATCCACGGGACCAGCGATGCCGAATCCGACAGCGATGGAGATGGACTGGAAGATGGTGTCGAGGTCTCTCTTGCGGACCTGGGATTCAACCCGGCTCTGGATGACACCGTCCGGATCGCCTCCCTCGAGGCGTCGACTGGCTTCTTTACCAGGAAATCCATCGTCGAGGCCGACAGTGGCGATCTCATCATCGAGAAGCAGCAGGACGGGCACTTCAAGCTGCAGTTCCAGCTCCAGGAATTCGACGAGATCAGCAAACGCTGGCTGGATTTCGGTGAACGCCACGAGTGGATCTACCAGGGAGGGGAGGATAGGCACTTCTTCCGTATCAGGGTCCACAAGTAAGCTCGGTATTCTTCCCTCTACCGCGCGCCCGGCGACAGCCGGGCGCGTTTTCTTTTTCTCCGGCTGCGTCAACAGCCCCTCTTCTGATCCCGGACTGGAAGAATTTCGTGTTCAATCGGGTCCATCCGTGGTTTTCCTCCCCCCCACATGGGCAAGGACAAGACAGCCATCACCCCGACCCGCGCAGAGGATTTTCCCGAGTGGTATCAGCAGGTCGTCCGTGCCGCCGACATGGCGGAGAATTCCGAAACGCGTGGGTGCATGGTGATCAAGCCGTGGGGCTTTGCCCTGTGGGAAAACATCCAGTCGCAGCTGGACACCCGCTTCAAGGAGACGGGCCACCAGAATGCCTACTTTCCCCTCCTCATTCCGCTCTCCTACCTCGAGAAGGAGGCTGAGCATGCCGAGGGATTTGCCACCGAGTGCGCGGTGGTCACCCATCACCGACTGGAGGCCGAAAAGGACGATGAAAGCGGAAAGACCCGGTTGGTGCCCACTGGCAAACTCACCGAGCCCTATGTCATTCGCCCCACCTCCGAGACCATCATCGGAGCGGCTTTTTCGCGGTGGGTCGAGAGCTACCGGGACCTTCCGTTGCTCATCAACCAGTGGGCCAACGTCATGCGCTGGGAGATGCGCACGCGCCTCTTTCTCCGCACGGCCGAGTTTCTCTGGCAGGAAGGGCACACCGCCCACGAGACGCAGGAGGAGGCGGAAGAGGAAACCAGGCTCATCCACGATCTTTACGAGGAGTTCCTCCGCGATCACCTCGCGATCCCGGTAGTGCCCGGTGAGAAGACCGAGGCCGAGCGCTTCCCCGGTGCGGTCAACACCTACACGGTGGAGGCCATGGTCCAGGACAAGAAGGCCATCCAGGCGGGAACGTCGCATTACCTTGGCCAGAACTTCGCCCGGGCCCAGGAGATCACCTTCACCGGCCGCAATGGTGGGATTGAACATGTCCACACCACCTCGTGGGGGGTGAGCACGCGTCTGATCGGGACGCTCATCATGGCTCACGCCGATGATGACGGATTGGTTCTTCCTCCCCGCGTCGCCCCCCAGCAGGTGGTCATTGTTCCCGTCACGCCAAAGGAGGAGACGAGGGACGCCGTCATCGCGTCCTGTGAGGCCCTTGCGGAAACGCTGCGGCGGGAACAGAGCTATGCTGGGAGCCCCATCCGGGTGCATATCGACAAGCGCGACCTCGGGGGTGGAGTCAAGAAGTGGGAGTGGGTGAAAAAGGGAGTGCCCATCCGGATCGAGATAGGTCCGCGCGACCTGGAGGGGCGGAAGGTCTGTCTCCAGCGCCGCGACCAGGCCCCCAACGAGAAGGATTTTGTCGATCGCGAGGAATTCATCCGCAACGCCCCGCAGATTCTCTCCGAAATCCAGCAGCTGCTGCTCGACCGCCTTACCGTTTTCCGCGACGAGAACATCACCGGGTGCAGCAGTCTGGAGGATTTTAACGCGCACTGGGAGGGCGACGACCCGGGCTGGTTGCTCACTCCGTGGGCCGGATCCACCGAACAGGAGGAAACACTTTCCAAGGAACACAAGATCACCATTCGTTGCCTTCCCAACGACCAGCAGGATGGCGAGGAAGCCCCCTGTTTCCTGACCGGCGAGGCGACCAGGACCCGTGCCCTGTGGGGACGCGCCTACTAGGAGCAGTTGCCCGTCTGATGGGATCTCTGATGAGCCTCGGGTTGCGATTTCACCCCGAAGCATTCGGGCGGTCTATTTGCGACGCTTAGCCTTGAGAAAGGGAGCGAGAATGTGCTTCCAGAGGGCCCAGAGGATCCCCCAGATCGGGACGAAAAGAATCAGTGCCATGATTTCATTGCCGGCGGTGATGGCCAACCTCAGCCAGAGGGCAAGGACGGTCAGCATCGCGAACGCGCTGACCAGGAACGCGAAGATCGCGACCATGTATTCGGCCTTCTCAAGGGCACTCGTTTTGCACAGGCGGTCTATTGCCCTTCTTCTCGGGGATCTCTGCCCGGGTTCCCCCGACCCGCGTGGGGCTGTAGGCTTCGATTGCAAGGAGTCTTATTTCAGTTCCTTGAGTTTGCCACGGACCATGCGGGCCTGTTCTCCCTCAAGGATCTGCCAGCAGGCGAGGCCGTTGCCGACGAGGTCCCATTCATCGAACTGCCAGGTGACTTTCTTGTCCCTGGTGATCTCAAAGATCTGCGGGTTCTTGTCCCCGGCATGGCAGTTCCCGATCACATAATTCCCGTTGGAGAGTTCCTGCAGGCAGGTCATCCAGCCCAGGCCGATTTCGGTGTCCGGAACCTTGCCTTTGATTTCCCAGACAATCTCCTTTTCCGGATTCACCTCCAGGATACTCTTGCCATTGCCGGAAGCGATCAGGGTATTTCCGTTTT
>JAAZXD010000343.1 GCA_014240355.1 Roseibacillus sp.
ATTACGTCATTTATATAAATAAAGTAGCTTCAGCTATTTTAAATAAAAAAGTTACTCATATGCGTCGTCGGTTAAATCCTGCGGTAATGGAAAAAGCGGCTCAAGCTTTGCTTGGCGAACAGGATTTTACTTCTTTTCCCGGCAACATCGATAAGTTCGAGCTCCTCCAAGGTGGCAGGAAAAGCCTTCTTTCTCGAGCGGTGGAGGTAGGTCTGAAGCGCCCTCAGGACTTCGCCCATATTGCTGGCATTCTCGTCATCCGTCACGGCCTTCTTCTTTGCCTGACGCTCCTCAATGGCGGCCTTTAATGCCGACTGAGCGAGTTTGTCCTCCAATCCATCACCCAATACCAACTCCGGTTCTCCTTCAGACCCATCGATTTCTTGTTCATCTTTTAGGGCCAGCACTCGTTCCTGCCATTCCTCCCTCTTGATACGAACAAACGCCATAAAGAGATCTTTGTCCCCCTCAAGGCACTCCTCACATTGACACCAGATCTGGAATTTACTTTCCCCAAGCGTGATTTCTGCCGGGGCTATTTCTCCTCCATTGTCGAGTTCCGCGGAGAGAGCCCTCCCCGCCTTGTCCACCGAGGTCACCCTGTAGGTCATTTCTTCTCCCTCCGTGGTCATCATCGTTCCCTTCCCGGGAATATGCATTGTTGGAATCTGCTTAGTCACTGACTCCCTGGCAGAGGCCAGCATCTCGGCCGCTTCCTCGGGGCTCATTTCCTTGAAGAGGTCCTCATTTTCCCTCTTCTGCTGCTCGATAATCAACTCCACATCCGGCTCCCAGTAACCGATCAGCTGGCTTTCCAGGTCATCCTTCTTTCCACAGCTGGCAACCAACACCGAGATCCCCACTGCTGCCACAACACTGCCTGCCAATGAAAACACTCTCTTCATAACGCCTTAAGTCCTACCACTTCCCGGACTCGGGTGGCAAATGGGATCTCCCCTCCTGCGTCTCTGGGGCCTCTTGTCTCAAAAGTTGGCGCCTCCTAATTCCTCTCCGCAGTTAACTCATCCCCACCACTGCTGAAGTTTTTCCAACCCGATCCGGGCAACCTCCGCAGGATCCTCGGCCCAGTGTGTTTCATTGAATAATTCCAACGAGAGCCAGCCCTCGTAGCCGATTTCCCGGAGCAGGGCGCAGTAGCGCGCGAGGTCGAGATGCCCCTCCCCGGGCATCACACGGTTGTGGTCATGCTGTTCCTCCCGGGGCGGCGTGGCAGGGGCATCATTGAAATGGGAGATGGCGACCTGTTCAGGCTTGAGTTTCAGAATGGACTCCATCTCACCGCCACCGCGAAAGACGTGGTAGGGGTCAAGGATGATCGTAGCATCAGGATGACCGCAGCGTTCCACCACATCCAGCGCATCCTCAATCGTGTTGAACTGATCGACAAACCCAAGGAACTCCATGGACGGCTTCACCCCCATGGTCGCGCCAATCTCCAGCAGTTCACGGTAGCGCGCCGATCCGAGGTCATGATCCGCCTCGCCCGCTGGCGGACTGGCAATGACATAGGGCGCGCCCAGTTCCGCCGCCTGCGCCATGCGCCGCTTACATTCCTCAAGCACCACGGGATACTCCTCCGGTGGGGCATCGAACCAATCGGCAAGGTAAATGGTGGTGGGCACAATCAAGCCCTGATCGGACAGAGCGTTTCTCACATCCGCCATCGCAGCCCCACCTGCAAGGCAGGCATCAAGCTCATCGTGCCATAGTTCAATGGCACCATAACCGGCCTCCCCGACAATGCGGATCTTATCCAGCAAAGGAACGGGCCGAATGGTGCTGGTATTAAAACAGCAGGGCATACCCAAAGGTAGGCCGGGAGCTGCACCTGTCAAACTGGTCACCTTGGCAGTGAACGTAGTGCCTTCCAATCACAGCCCCTGCAAAACCAAGGAGAAGCAGCGGAGCGGACGGGATTGACGCGCATCGCTCCTTTCCCATCAATGACACAGGAACCCACACACGGTTACCAACAGATCGATCGCAACCTCTTCCAAGCCGGCCTCCCGATTGTAATCGCCTCTTCCATTGATCTTCCTAATATGGAGTCCATGAAGAACAGGCGCCTTAAACGAACCGGGCTCATCCTGCTGCTTGCCGGGATGGTTGGCGTGGCCATGACTGCCGCGGACATGATCGGAGCCTACAAGGAACAGGCGACCGTTTCCGCGAAGACCCTGGCGGAGGATATCAGCAACTCGCTCCTCCCTGCCACCATCGGGTGCCCGCTCGTCCTGGTCGGGTTGGTGCTCTTCCTCCTGGGCTGGTGGAGCTCCCGGCCGGGAATGGCTTGATTCCCGCCCACGAGAACTGCAGCTCGTCTGAGGCAAATACGACGCCCGTGTATACGAGGAGGGCGCGCCTTTCCCCAAGTGGGAAAACTGGCGGAACGGACGAGACTTGAACTCGCGACCTCCGGCGTGACAGGCCGGCGCTCTAACCAACTGAGCTACCGCTCCGCTTCAGTGGGCGCGCAAGCTAGGATGATTCGCTCCTGCAGGCAAATCTAAAATCAGGATTACCCGACCCCGAGACCCCGCCCGAAAGGCGCTGGCACTCAACCCCTCAAGTGAACCACCGCGGACTCAAGGCTTTCCCGGTCCTCCACGGCAAGGACCTCCGCCGTCTTCCCGCTGTCGATCCGCCCCATTAATCCGGTCAACACCTTGCCGGGGCCAAGTTCGATGAAGAGGCGATGCCCCCGGCCAAGGAGGAGGCGCATCGATTCCTCCCAGCGCACCGATCCGGTCACCTGTGAGGTCAGGGTCTCGCGGATCCGAGCGGGGTCGCTGACTTCTTCAGCCGCATAATTACATATCACCGGAAATCGTGGCACTCCTACCCCGGTCCCAGCCAGGGCCTCCCCCAGTTTCTCCTGGGCCCCCGCCATCAGGCGCGAATGATAGGCCCCGGCTACCTTGAGTTTGCGGCCCATCCGAATGCCCCGTTCCTTGGCAAGGCTCACGGCCCGATCTATTCCCTCGCTGGACCCGGAGAGCACGATTTGTCCCGGGGCATTGAAATTGGCCACCTCCACCTCGCAATCCTCCGCCAGCCCGCGAACCGCCTCTTCTTCACCTCCAATCATGGCCGCCATCGCCCCATCGGTGATCTCACAGGCTTCGTCCATGAATGCCCCGCGCTGGGCTACCAACCGGAGACCGTTCTCAAAGTCAAAGGTCCCCGCCGCGGTGTGAGCAGTCATTTCCCCGAGAGACAACCCCGCCGCGGCCACCGGTTGGAGAGAGGGCACTTCATCCCGCAGGACGTCCAACAGGGCCAGCCCGTGAACGAAAAGGGCCGGCTGGCAATTGGCCGTCTTGGTGAGCTCCTCCTCGGGACCCTCGAAGATAATCGAACTCAGCGAGCGCCCCAGGACCGCGTCAGCCTTCTTGAAAGCTGTGGTGGCCGCCGGAAAGGCCTCCACCAGGTCCCGGCCCATTCCGACCCGTTGCGCGCCCTGCCCCGCAAACAACAATACCGCCTCGTGCGTCCTCGTGCTCATCCCCGCGGGTCATACGGACTGGCTTCGAAAGATCCAGTGCATAGTGGCGACCTACTCGTCT
>JAAZXD010000344.1 GCA_014240355.1 Roseibacillus sp.
GTCAGACTACTTCCCCAACGTCTCCAGGATCGAGTTTGAAGGGCCGGATTCGGACTTGAGCACTTTGTGAGAACACTGCGCCCCGGTCAAATCGCACTGGGACTCCTTGAGTCTCTGCCCGATGTTCTCTTCTGGATCAAAAACCGCCAAAGCCGCTTCGTCTTCCTGCACGCGCGTCTTCACCAGCGTGAGGCACATGAGTCCCATGGCCTACCGGAAGTTCTACAGGGTGAACCCCTGGCGCCAGCAGTTCCGGTCTCCTCCACCCCGGCATGGTTGTCCCCAGAAGGGGCTCCCCCTCTCCCCTGCCTGCCTTCTGGCCCTTCACTCCCTCTCCGCCAGGAGGGGCGTAGTAAGATCACCGGTTCATAAATGGAACCAACCTGCTCGCAGATCAGGTTGGAACTGATGCGAGCCGACTCGTAAATGGTAGGAAGACCGCTATCGCGGTCGTTTTGGCTTCGAGAGCTTTACCTGTCAGCGGCCGGTCACCCGGCGCTGGCTTTGCAAGGATCCCTTCCTCGTCAAGGCCCCCTACCAGAACCAGCTGGAACGCCTGCGGAAGTTCCTGAAGTTCTGAGCCAAGCCGTTCTCCTGGCTTCAAGGCACCCCCACCTACCGTCCGGAGGGCGGGTCAATGCCCCGTCTCTTCGAAATCGCCCTCTTTTGGAGCAAGCTGCTGACATTAAGTTGTTTAAGAAAAATCAACTCTCTGCCTATTTTGGTCTTTCCATTTTAAACTAGTTAGACTAGTTTATATCTGGTGAGACGAATTGGAATCTTTGAGGCCAAGACCAAGCTCAGTGCCATCGTGGCACAGATCATGTCCGAAGGTGAGGTGTTCCAGATCACCAAGCATGGCCGCCCAGTGGCCGAACTTCGTCCCCCAACCGGGCAACCAGTCTCCCCTCAGCGGGGCACCGCCAGTGGTCCCGGTTTCTGGATGGCCGCCGACTTCGACGAACCTTTGTAACTACCTTTTAACTGCCCACCTTTCCTGCCTCGCCCCTTCCAAAGCAGACGCGGGACAAGACTGTTCACCCCTTAACCGTTCAACCCTTGGCACAAGATTACCCCTGCCCCTACCTGACCCACCCTTAGAGCAATCCCCCGTCCAGAGTTCACACTGTCCCCTCCCTTTACTGCTACCCTGCAAACCCCCTGCCCTGCCGGACCCCGGGACTCGTCCCGGGGTCTGGTTGCTTCAGGAGTACTGAGTCCTCTCCCTCCACCCGTTCCCCCTCCCCATGAACCTCCTGCTCGACTCCAATACGGTGGTCTGGTTTCTCGAAGGAGCCTCCGAACTTTCCGAAACTGCAGCCGGACTCATTGAGAGCCTCGACTCCCGCTCCCTCATTAGTTCCGTTACTCCATGGGAGCTTGCGGTAAAAACCGGCCTGGGCAAGCTGCGTCTTCCCTACAGTCTTGGCGAGGAGTTCGATTCCACCCTGCAATCAATGGGTTTCGAACTCCTCCCCCTGAGCCAGGCTGCCCTTGAGCGCACCGCACGCCTCCCCGGTCACCACCGTGATCCATTCGACCGCCTTCTGGTTGCCGAAGCCCTCGAACAGAGCGCGGCCCTCGTCAGTCCCAACGAGATCCTTGACGATTACGGCGTCAACCGCATCTGGTGACACCCTCGATCAGGGATCGATTTCTCCCTCCGCCAAGGCACGGAAGGCGCCCCGGAGCCGGAACGTCACTTCACCCGGAGCATCGGGCAGAACTACGCCATCCACAGCCCTGATGGCCTGCACCTCACGCGTTGTTGAAGTAAGAAAGGCCTCCCTCGCCCGGGCGAGGGCACTCACCGGTAGCTCCTTCTCCCGGACCTCAAGCCCTTCCTTTTCGCACAACTCGATGACGAGGGCCCTCGTTACGCCAGCCAGGCACCCGCTCTCCAGAGGTGGCGTTACTAATAGACCCTCGCTGACGAGAAACACATTGGAACCAGTCCCTTCACACAGTTCCCCCTTTGTGTTGGCAAAGATGGCCTCCCCTCCCCCCTTCGCCCTGGCCGCCGCCAGAGCCACCACGTTTTCTCCATAGGAGGTCGTCTTCACCCCCGCCAGAGCCCCGTTTTCATTTCGGGAATAGGGAACCACGGAGACATCCTCGGTCTCGCCCCACTCCACCGTGGGAGAAGCGGCCACCAGAGTGGTCTCCCCCGCCTCGCCTCGCTCGCTGCCCAGGGGCGCCGGCCCCCCCGTCACCGTGATGCGAAGGCGCGCCCGGCACTCAACCAATCCGTTGACCCGCAGGACCTCGAGGCAGGCGCTCCGGAGCTCCTCCAGTGAGCCCACTGAAAGCCCCATCGTTCCAGCCGATCGTTGCAACCGCTGGTGATGACGAGTGAAGGCAAAGGGAGTCCCCGCGCAGGAAAGCATCGTTTCAAACACTCCGTTGCCAACCGTCATTCCATGATCGAAAGGCGAAATCCCTCCCTCGGCCGCGTCTCGCAGGGAGCCATTGATCCAGACCGTCGCTTCCATGAACCGGAGCACATCGTATCCTGGGAAGGTTTGCAACCCCGACCCAAACACCGATGATCGCTTTCAGTCTTGAACTACCTCGCCCATCTCTACCTCGCCGGACCCACCGATGCCTCCCGCATCGGAAATCTCCTGGGCGACTTTGTGAAGGGCACCCCCACCTCCCTGGAGGGGGACTATCCCGTGGAAGTCATCGCAGGCATAGTCATGCACCGCAAACTCGACCGCTTCACGGACCGCCACGAGCAGTTCCTCCGAGCTCGCAGCCTGCTCGCCCCGGAACGAAGGCGTTTTGCTGGAATCGTGGTCGATATCTTTTTCGACCACTTCCTGTCCCGGCACTGGCACGAGTATTCCGTGCAACCACTTCCCCTCTTCATCGAGGCGGTTCATGCCTCGCTGCAACGCCATCCCGACTGGCTCAGCCCGAAACTAGCCGCCGTGGCTCCTCGCCTGCGCTCGGAAAACTGGCTTCATCGTTACGGCTCCCCGGAGGGCATTACCCGCACCCTGGAACGGGTCGCCCGGCGCTCTCCCCGTATAGCGCCCATCAAGGACTCGATCGAGGACCTCTTGGGGAAATACAACACCTTTGAAGAAACCTTCCTCCGCTTTTTCCCGGACGCCCGCGCTTTTGCGGCCACTCTTCTCTGACAGTTCTCCAGACGGGCATCCCCTTCAGGAAGGCTGCAGCTTGGTCTCCAGCAGTTCACGGAACGGTAACCAATCCATCAGGAAATCTCCCAGACTACAATGAACGTAGTGTTAGGGAATCGAGTGTTTCGAATGATGCGGTTAAGCCCGTAAATGCGGGTTCGTTTTTGGGTTCAATTCGGTTCAGAATAAGGGAGATGCCCAACAAGGAGGTCAAAGAATGTATCAGCATTGATTCCTATAAGAAGAAGTGGCGATACCGTTGGCTCAAAAGAGCGCTGAGAAGGCGAGGACTCTCCGATTTCGCCGATAGAGCGACCGAGGGCAAAGCTGGATTCAAGACTAGGGCAGAAGCTTTAAGTGCGGCACGGGTCATCCTCGAAAGAGAGATGACCATGAGCTAAGCAGAGAAGAGTTTTCCACCAGCAGA
>JAAZXD010000345.1 GCA_014240355.1 Roseibacillus sp.
CTTTATGTGCACGGGGACAAGACCGTCCTGCGTTACACGGTGGGGGCGGACACGGTTCTGGAACTCCCGGCCCTGGAGAACGGGCTCATTACCCGGACGATTCAGGGAAAGTTTACTCGTCCCGCGGTGGTGGTGCTCGCTGATGAAAAAGGAGCACCCGGGATCCAGGTCGTAGGGTCTAAGGCGAAACCCGGCACGTCAGACGGTCGCATTGTCCTGAAAGTTCCCGCCGGCATGGCACACTTCAAGGTGATTTATGGAAGCGGGACCGTTCCTGAAACGTTGGAGGACCTGACTCTTTACATGAAGGGTGGACCCGCCCGCTGGACCGAGACGGTGACCACTGCCGGACAACTGGCCAAGGACGATGGCAAGGCTTCCTACGTTCTCGATCGATTGACCGTGCCCTACCAGAACCCTTACGGGATGAAGATGCGCATCGGGGGGTTTGACTTTTTCAGCGATCCCTCCAGGGCGGCAGTGTGCACTTGGGATGGCGATGTCTGGATCGTCAGCGGTATTGATGAGAAATTGGAGGAGCTCACCTGGAAACGAGTGGGAGCTGGTGGGCACGAAACCCTGGGGCTTACTGTCGTGGACGATGTGATCTACACGGTGGCGGATGACCAGATCACGCGCTACCACGACCTCAACGGCGATGGAGAGACGGACTACTACGAGAACTTCAACAATGACTGGGAGCTCACCAGCGGATTCCATGCCTTCTGCTTCGACCTGCAGACCGGGCCGCAGGGAGAGTTCTATTTCGCCTTTGGCAGTCCGGTCCGTGGTGGCGGACGCAGCTTCCAGAGGATGAGCCGCCATCATGGTTCGATCCTGCGGGTCTCCAAGGATGGCTCCAAGCTGGACCGCTATGCCACCGGGTTGCGGGCCCCGAACGGAATCGGAGTGAGCCCCACCGGCCAGATCACCAGCGGTGATAATGAGGGGACCTTCGTCCCGCGCTGTCCCCTGCATTGGATCGAGCCGGGGGAGTTCCTCGGGGTGGTCGATTCCGCCGCAGGATTCGCCAAGATGAAGACCACCCCCACGGTGGGGCAGCGTCGGGGGAACCGGAAGCAGCATCTTGATCCCAGTGAGGCGCCCCTGCCCCTGGCCTGGCTTCCCAAGAACGTGGACAATTCGAATGGGGGACAGGTCTGGATCACGAGTGACAAGTGGGGGCCCTACGAGGGGGAGATGCTCCACTTCAGCTACGGGCAGAGCTCCATCTACATCGTCCTCAAGGAAAAGAAGGGTGACCTGATGCAGGGTGGGGTGGTCAAGATCCCGGTCCGCCCGACCTCCAGTGCGATGCGTGGCAAGTTCAACCGGAAGGACGGCCAGCTCTACGTGGCAGGCCTCAAGGGATGGCAGAGCAATGCCGGACGCGAGGGTGGTCTCGACCGGGTGCGCTACACCGGGCGGATGGTGAATATGCCGAGCAGTCTCAAGGTGCGCGACGGCGGGATCGAAATCGGCTTCACCCGGAAGCTGGACAAGGAACTGGCGGAAGACCCGGAGAGCTTCAACCTCTCGGGATCAGACCTGCGCTGGACCCATGACTACGGCACGGGCGAGTTCCAGGTCGGCCACCGCGGTTCAGCGGGTCCCCCGAAGGGGCGCACCAAGTTCCCGGTCAAGTCCGCCAAACTTCTCCCGGATGGAAAGTCGGTCTTTGTGGAGGTCGAGAACCTGCAACCGGTTCACATGATGCAGATCGATCTCGACCTGGAGACTGACGACGGTGAGGAGATCGTGACCAAGATCTGGAACACGATCCACGTGACGCAATAAGATCTCGAAGGGAGAGGATGAGTCAGGGGGCGATCTTCTCGAGGGCCTCGTAACCAGCAACGTCGGGGCTGTTCAGGTCCTCGAAAAGGTATTGGTCGTTCTCCAAGGTCAGGACGACGACAAAGACCTCGTTTCCGACAACCCTGATTTTAGCAGCCACCTGGTTCTCTCGCCTTCCCTTTCTCGCCTCCACGACTTCGGTCACGTCACCGATTGTCTCCTTGGCTTCCTTGAGCAGTTCAGGGAGCCGCTCATCACTCACCTCTTTTTGATTGGTGGCGTTGAGCAGTGGCCGAATCGCAGCGGCATCGCCGGCATGGATGGCCGCGAGCACTTTGTTCGCAGCGGTGATGGCAGGATGCTCCTCTTGAGCCGGAGCGGTCTCTGCAGCGGTAGAATCCGTTGCTTCCGGGGTTGGTTGAGTGGCTGGTTCCTCTTTCTTCTGGCAGCCGACATTGAGGCTGATGATGGTTCCGAGAAGGAGGGGGAGGCTCAGGGGGCGCATGGCTGGAATGGGATGAGGTGCGGGCTGGCAAATGCTTTTTGGGGCAATCCTACTTCTTGAGCGGTGTAATATTGATGTTGCGGTAGGCGACCGGGCCGTGATCGCCCTGGAACATGATGGGACCGGTGGCGGCTTCCCGACCAGTCACGCCAGAGGGGGTGGGGCCCTTCATTTCGACGTTCTCGTGGAGCACCTTGCCATTGAGTTTGACCACAAGGAACCTGGCATTGGCGGTCTTCTTGCCTGCGGCATCAAACTTGGGGGCAAGGAAGTCGATTTCATACTTCTGCCACTCCCCGGGTTTCTTGCAGGCATTGGTCCGCGGGGGTTGGGCCCCGTAGATCGCACCCATGTCGCCACCCCCGAGCTTCTCCTTGCCATAGCTGTCGAGGACCTGCACCTCATACTCGCCCATTACGTAGACTCCCGAGTTGGCTCCCTTGGCGACCAGCACTTCCAGCTCGATTCGGGAGCTGCCCCATTTCTGGTCCGAGTAGATGTCAATGCTCTGGCCGTGACCGGTGACCACGTTGACCATCGCTCCACCCGCGCCATCGGCCACGAGGGCCTTGGGATTGCCGGCTGCGAGCTTCGGGGTGCCCGTCACCCACTTCGGTTGGAGAGCCCCCTTTTTCTTGAAGGACCATCCCTGGAGGTTTTTCCCGTTGAAAGGCTCGTCAGCAAGGCCCCCCCCGGGGAGGAGGATCATGGTGAAGGAGAGGCTACAGAAGGCAGTGGTGAGTGTTCTCATGATGATTCTGGTGTTGCTTGTGTCGGAAATTTCCCTGCCCTGCAATGGGAAAGGCCTTGTTCCCATTCATCCGAAACGGTGACGGATAAATGCACTTTTCTCATGTTTTTTCGTTCTTTCAGGGCTGGTGGCGACGTAATGTAGTAGAATGACAAGGAAATCCGTGGTCGGTCATCTTTGCTGGGCGGCGTTGGCGGTGTTTGCGTTTGGCGTGGGGGCCATGCTTGATCGGGATGATGTGGGAGGCCTTCAGGGAGCAAAGGATGCGGTGTCCAAGAGCGGCGGGCCAGGAGGGGGATCGATCGACAGGGCCGACAGCGGCGGGCGGACCTACTCCCGGGGCAATCCAGGGACTCGCAAGGCCTCCGGTTCAGGTTTCGGAGGACCGGGGCAGGGACAATGGGCGTCATTATTGACCGAAGAGCAGATCTCGGCTGTTGCGAAGGAGGCGTTCCGGGACGGCAATCCCCTCGTGCGGCGGAGGGCCTTCGACCAGCTGTTGAACAACCTGACCGCGGAGAA
>JAAZXD010000346.1 GCA_014240355.1 Roseibacillus sp.
AGAGGATTCTATTCGGTTCGGCAGGAACAATACCTTACCGAGAAGGATCGTAACGAGGCGGGTGAATTTGGCGACGAATGGGGCGAGGTGATCGAACTGGAGGAGGAAAACTGGTATTTCAAGCTCTCTGAGCACGCCGACTGGCTCAAGGAGGTGGTAAGCTCTGGAGATTTTGGGATCTTCCCTGAATTCAGGCGAGCCGAGGTGCTGAACGCCATCGATCGCGCGGGGGAAACCGATCTCTGCATCTCCCGGCCCAGGGAACGCCTGCATTGGGGCATCGAATTTCCCTTCGATCCAGACTTTGTCACCTACGTCTGGTTCGATGCCCTCATCAACTACGTCTCCTTCGCTGGCTATCGGAAGGACGAGGAAAGTGACTTGCCCGAATTTGGGAACCTCTGGCCGGCCAACACCCAGATCATCGGCAAGGACATCCTCGTCCCCGCCCACTCGATTTACTGGCCCTGCATGCTCCACGCGATGGGTTTTAGCGACCAGGAGATGCCCACCCTCCTGGTTCACGGTTGGTGGAACATCAGGAAAGTCAGTGGCAATTCTGACACGGGAGGTGATGCCGAAGAGAAAATGTCCAAATCCCTTGGGAATGTCGTTGATCCCGGCGAACTGGCCGACCGGTTCGGGGTGGACGCGGTCCGCTACTACCTTGTGCGCGACATCGTGACAGGCAAGGACAGCGCCTTTGACGTGACACGCCTTATTACTCTCTTCAACTCCGAACTAGCCAACGATCTTGGCAACCTCCTCAATCGATCGCTTAACATGACGAAGCGCTTCCTTGGCGGAGCGTTGATCAGCAACGACTACGAGGATGAGGCCTGTGCAGGGGTTCGCGAATCCCTCTCCTCGGCAACCAGCGCTTATCTTGCCGCCATGGATGAGCATGATCTTCCAGGCGCCCTCAAATCCATCAATCGCCACGTGGTGCATTGCAACCAGTTCATCGAGAAAAACCCACCGTTTGAACTACGCAAGGATGAAACACAGAGCGACCGGGTGGCAACAATCCTGTCCCACCTCTGCGAATCCTGCGCTCACCTTGCCGTCCTGCTCTCGCCTTTCCTTCCCGCCGCCGCCGCAAAAATCCTCGGCCAGCTCCGCGCCGGGGATCTTGCACCCTGCACCCTCGACAGTCTCCACTGGGGTCTGCTCCCTTCCGGACACCAGACGGGGAAAGCCAAGCCGGTCTTTCCGCGGATCGTGCTGGAGGACGGGCCATAGCGGCATCCGGCCACCCCGCTCTCACCTTCCACTCAGGCTATTGATGGTCTGGAAGATCGCGGTAATCATCAGATAGGCCATCGTTCCGATAAGAAGTGCCATGATGATCAGGACCGCCGGCATGATCAGAGCCATGATCCGCTGCAGGGAATTGTTCAACTCCTTGTCGTAACGAGTCGCGGCCCGCTGGAGGGCCTCGTCGATCTTTCCCGTCTGCTCGCCAACCGCCACCATGTCGATCAGAAGCGAGGGAAAGATTTTCGCCCGGACCATCGACTTCGAGAGCGAGCGTCCATCTCCCACCATCTCAATCATCTCCTCCAGGTGTGCCCGCAGGTGAATGTTCGGAGTAGCATCCTTGGTCAACTGGAGGGCTCGCAACAGCGGCAATCCGTTCCCTACCAGATTGGCCATCGTTTCCAGAAACTGAACGAAAAAGCGGTGCTCCACCACGCGTCCGAAGAGGGGCAGGCGGAGCTTGATCCGGTCCCATGCCGGCTTGTTGGCCTCAGCGTCCTTCCAGGCCTTGAAAAGAACGCCCGTCGCCACCACGAGCAGCAGCAGGACGGGCCACCATTTTGAAAAGAATCCACTGAGAGCAATCAGGATTTTCGCCCCTACCGGCATTTCCGCACCTGGAGTACTCTCGAGCAGGCTGGTCAATTGCGGGATGAGTTTCGTCACAAAAATAATCGAAACCATGATTCCGGAAAACATGAGGAAGGCCGGATAGATCAACGCCAGGGTCACACGCCCCTGTAGTTCCTGAAGGGTTTTAAGGTAATGGGCCTGGCGCTGCAGGATGGTATCCAGAGCGCCACTGGCCTCTCCTGCCGCCGCCAGTGAACAATAGAGCGGACCAAAACTGGGGCTCACGCGGTTAAGCGCATTTGAGAAGCTGTTTCCATCCCGGACAATCTGGCGCAGCTTGACCGAAACGATCTTGAGGTTTCCGAGTTCCTGGCGCCCCTCCATCGCTCGCAGGGCGGGCTCCAGCTGCAATCCAGCTGCCAGCATGTCACTGAGTTCCTCGGTGAAGAGAACCACATCAGATCGCTTGAGCTTGACGGGCCCCTCCGGAATCTCCTTTTCAGCGGCGGAAGCAGCGCTGGGGGAACGTTCCCCTCTCTTTTTCTCCCCCGCGACCGGGGCGGCCTCCGGTTTGCGGTCGGTTCCCTTCCCGGTGTCGGTCACCTTCACCGGTTGCAAACCCTGTAGATCCAGCATGCGCAATGCTTCCCGGCGATCATTTGCTTCGATCTCACCGTTGGTGACCGCTCCGCCCCTCAGGGCTTTGTAGGCAAAAAGTGGCATGGCGAATTATTATTCTCAGCTCGCCTACTCCTCTCCTCCCCCGAGATCAGAGCTGGTTACCGAAATCACTTCCTCAATGGTGGTTTCGCCCTGCATCACCTTGGACCAACCATATTCCCGCATCGGCACATACCCTTCCTTGACCGCCAGGGCCTTCACCTCGCTGGCCGGGGTTCCGTGCGCGATGAGGTCCTGCATGGGCAGGGTCAGCAGCACGATCTCGTATATGGCCAGGCGGCCCGAGAAACCGGTGTTACGGCAATGATCACATCCAACCGCCTCATAGGGGGTTCCCGCTATACCAGGTGGAATTCCCAGCGCGCGTTTTTCCTCATCGGTCAGGGAGACTGGTCGCCGACAACTCCGGCAGAGGCGACGAACGAGACGCTGGGCAAGAAAGGCCCTTACCGCGGCGGACAGAAGGAATGGCTCCACCCCCATGTCGGTGAGACGGCCGATACCACCCAGGGCATCGTTAGTATGGAGTGTGCTGAACACAAGGTGTCCCGTCAACGAGGCCCGAATGGCGATTTCCGCGGTTTCCAGATCGCGAATCTCCCCAATCATCACTATGTCCGGGTCAGCCCGGAGAATGGAGCGCAGACCACTCGCGAAAGTGAGCCCGATCTCGGATTTCACCGCTATCTGCATCACCCCATCAAGCTTGTTCTCCACCGGGTCCTCGATTGTCACAATCCTCGTCTCCGGTGCATTCACCTCCGACAGGAAGGAATACAGAGTGGTCGACTTTCCCGATCCGGTTGGACCGGTAATCAGAATGATGCCATTGGCGAGCTTAAGAAGGCGATCGATCTTCTCCTTTACCTCCACTTCAAGAGAAAGCATCTCCACATTGAGTCTCTGCTGGTTCAGAAGACGGAGACTCACGCTTTCTCCTTCCACCGTAGGCACCGTGGCGACCCGCACGTCGATCCCGGATCCCTCAAAGGACAAATTGATCCGTCCATCCTGTGGCAAACGCCGCTCTGCAATGTCGAGACGC
>JAAZXD010000347.1 GCA_014240355.1 Roseibacillus sp.
GGAGACGTGCGCCGCGTGGCCAACACCCTCCTCCTCTTCTTCCTCTCGACCGGGTTACTCCTGCCGAACACCCCGGCGCGGGCTCACGCAGTGACCTGTCACGGCGACGATTGCACAACCCATCTGATCATTGATCACCACGAGGTCACCCCTCCCGCCGAGTGTCCCTGCGACCATGATCACGACCCTGCTCCCGGGGAGGACATTCCCCTCGACCACGAGGGGACCAGCCCTCAGGACCAGCACGAGGAGGATGACTGCCCTCTCCACGGTCACGAACATCATCATCACAACTGCGTGTGTACGGCAGTGAGCGCCTTTGGCATCATGGCCGAGAATGCCCTCGCCCTGCATCCTCCCTTCACAGCTCATCTTATCGCTGGGGGAGAGCCAATTTTTATTCCGGACCCACCGGTCAGCCTGCTTGACCGGCCTCCCTGCCACTAGCGGACCCCGGTCCGACAGGCCTCCCAACATGCGGCACGATTGCTTGCCGGGATGCCTCTCTTCTTCCGTCCGGCACTGTGCCTGCGGACTGACCGGGAATGCACCCTCCCCTCTTCGACCTCCCGGAGTTCCTCCGGTATCGCTCTATTTCCATTTCAACCTTCGTCCTCATGAACAGACTTTTCCTTCTCACGATCACCGCCGTCGCCCTGACGGTCTCCGGACTTGTCCCCGCCCGGGGGGCCTCCTCCGGCCTGATCGTAACCTTCGATAACATTCCTCACCGTGTCCGCCGCGACAATCCACACCTCGCCGCGGCCCGTCTGCGTATTCAGGAAGCCATCGGCCGTATGCAGCAGGCCGGACGCCGCAGCAATCCCCAGCTGGAAGGCGGCTTTGCGAGAAACGGAACACGCGAGGGTTCCCTCGAGATTGCCCTCTCCCAGCGCTTCCCCATCACCAACCGCCTCCAGCTTGAAAAGAACATCTCCGCCATAGAACTGAAGGCCGCCGAAGCCGAAGTAAGGGAGGTGGAGCGCCTGCTGGTCGGCAGGGCCCGCCACGCGCTGGTCGAAGTCCTCACCTTCCGGCAACGACGATCCCTCCTCAGACAACAGGCCGCGGTTTCCGCCAAACTGGCCGAATTCATCAAGCAAGCCGCCGAGAAGGGGGAGGAATCTCCCATCGATGCGGGTCAGGCCAGGCTGGAAGCGGCCCGCTTCTCCAACGAGATCCGGCAACTACAGGCCACTGAGACCGCCGCCATCGCAACAATCAAGCCTCTCCTCGGCATGAACGTCAGTGATGTCCTCAATGTCAGTGGCTCTCTCCCCAAGGCCATCCTGCCTCCCCCTTCCCTCTCGCCCGACCGGCGTCCTGATTACCAGGCTGCCCAGCTCGCCGCACATGCGGCTGCCAAGAACATCGAACTGGAAAAGGCGCGGCGCTACGAAGACATCGAAGCCGGCCTGGCCGCTGGACTGGAACGCAGTGAAGACGTCCCCGAAGGGTTCGAGAACGAAGCCGTTGTCGGTCTACGCTTCAAACTGGCCCTCCCTTTCTGGAACAGAAATGAGGGCAATATCCGGACTGCCCAGGCCCGGGCCACCCGCAAGGAGAAGGAGAGCGTCGCACTCGCCCACCGTATTCGACACGAGGCCCACGGCAGTCACAGGGAAATGGCGGAGTGGATCAAGATATTGCAGGAGATCACCGGCAACCTCCTTCCCCTCGCCGCTGAGCAGGCCCAGGCCGCTGAATCCGCCTATCGCGAGGGATTGGCGGACCTCCCCACCGTGCTACGGGCTCGGGAACAGGAACTCAAGCTGGCCGACTCCCGCATCGAGGCCCTCCGTAGTTTTCACCTCGCCCGCATCCGCTTCGAAACCGCCATCGCCAGACCCTGACCCCACGCCATCATGAAGAGACGAGCATTACTTTCCCTGGCCACGCTCATGCTGCCCCTTGCCGCAGCCCAGGAAGAACACGGACCGGCGGAGGATCTTTTCCGTATCCGTCTGGACGAATCCGGTATCCAGAACCTGCGTATCGAAACGGTCGCGGCCGAGGAACGGGACTTTGAGACCACTGTCTTTGCCATTGGCCGGATCGAAGAGATCCCCTCCCGGCACTCCGTTCTCTCCTCCCGCATCCCCGGACGGGTGGTCGAACTCAATGCCTTCGTAGGAGATCAGGTCGAAGCCGGCCAGATTATCGCCCGGATCGAGAGCCGCCAACCGGGAAACCCGCCCCCCACCATCCCGCTCAAGGCCCCCCAGACCGGCCTCGTCATTAGTTCCCACGTGCGGATTGGCGAACCGGTGGAACCAGACAGGGAGCTGCTCGATATCTCCGACCGCACTACCATGTGGGCGGTGGCCAAGGTGCCGGATAACGCAGCTGCCCAGGTAAAGCCCGGGAGCAAGGCGCGCCTTCGCATCCCCGCCCTCGGAGATGAGATCCTTCCTGTTACCATGCTGCGCTACGGCACCAGCGCCGACCGTCAAGCCGGGACCCTCGAGGCCATCTTCGAAATCGAAAACAAGGAGAAGAAGCTGCAGCCGGGAATGCGGGCCGAGTTTTCCCTCATCATCAGTTCGCGACCGTCCGTGCTCGCCATCCCGCGAACAGCGGTCCAAGGCCCTCCGACCAAACGCGTGGTCTTCATCGAGGACTTCGATCTCGACAACGTATACGTCCGCGGCCCCGTCGTCCTGGGCGAACAGAACGATCAGTACGTCGAAGTCATCAATGGCCTTTTCCCGCAGGACAAGGTCGTCACCCGCGGAGCCTACTCGCTCAGCTTCGCCACCGAAGATGGTATGTCCCTGAAGGAGTATCTTGATACCTCCCACGGTCACGAACACAACGAGGATGGTTCAGAGCTGACCGGGGAGCAGAAGGCGGCCCAGTCCACGGAAGTCCGGGGGGATCACGACCACGGGGCTGATCACTCCCATCCCTCGATCTATCTCAGGATCTATGCCGGGATGATCACCCTTCTGTTCATCGCCACCGCTCAACTTCTCTGGCGCGCACGGAAGAAAAATGGTCCGCACCCCACGCCCGTCACACCCTGACTTCACGCGATAGGGAACCGACCAATCCTCCCCATGCTCAACCACCTCATCAGATTCAGCCTCGCCCAGCGTGCCACCGTAGTGGCCCTCGCCCTGGTGACGCTGGGACTGGGTGTGAAGAAGGCGACCGAACTACCCGTCGAGGTCCTCCCGGACCTGACACGGCCTACGGTGACAATTCTCACCGAGGCTCCCGGATACGCACCCGAGGAAGTGGAAACCCGCATCACGGTCCCACTGGAAAAGGCCCTCATGGGTGTCTCCGGGGTCACCCGCCTGCGCACCACCAACGACATCTCGCTCTCCCTCATCTTCGTCGAGTTCGCCTGGGATGCCGATCTCTCCACGGCCCGCAACGATGTGCAGGCGCGCCTCTCCAGCGCGCCCGAGTATCTCCCTGACGGCATTTTCCCCTACATGACCCCGGCCACCTCCCTGATGGGTGACATCATGTTGATCGGTCTGCGCGATCCAACCGGCACCACCGCGACACGGGATCTGCGTACCCTCGCGGAATGGCACGTCGG
>JAAZXD010000348.1:0-2013 GCA_014240355.1 Roseibacillus sp.
CTCCTCACCGTCGGCTCGCATCTGCAGGCTGGCGTCTCCCTTGAGTTCAGGCACCTCTGGGAGGGCAAACCCTTCACTATTCCCAGCGGGCCTTTCATCACCGGGTCCGGGGAGACCATCGAACTTTCACGCCTCGCCTACCTTCTCTCCGAACCCCGCCTCCTCAGCCGCGGGAACAATGCCTCCTCCGGGACCTGGCTGCGCCGCCACGACTGGTTCGCCTATATCGACGGTTCCAGCCCGGGCGGTGTCAGTCGTCTCGATCTGGGTGACCTTCCCCGCCGGACCTACTCCATTGGACTCCCCAGGGAGGTTACATCTTCCTCGCCATGGAAGGTCACCTTCGCAAGAACGGGGATACCGGCGGCTTCGCCTATCACCTGGGCAATGCCTGGAACCGGACTCCTGTCTCGCTGCCCCTCTTGCTCGAAATCACCGGTCCTGTCACCATTGCCATCGATATCCACCTCGATCGTCTTTTCAACGGCGCCGAACCCCTCCAGATCGCTGCCAATCCTTCCACTCACTCGCGCAAGGGCGACGAGATCGCGCAACTGCTGAAGAACCGGATTCCTTCCGCCTTCTCGGTCCGTGAAATCCGGCAGGCGCGTCCGCCTGCCCCGGCGGATCCCCCCGCTCCCGGAAACCTGGTCGGCACGCCCTATCGTTTCCGGCTGGCCCGGGGCTTTCCCATTCCAGAGTTGCCCACCGACCCCCCGCTCACCAACGAGGGCGTCGCCCTGGGCAAACGCCTCTTTCACGACCCCCTGCTTTCCGTCACCACCAAACAGTCCTGCTCCTCCTGCCACCAGATCGCTCACGCCCTTTCCGATTCACGCCGCTTCAGCGAGGGCGCAAGCGGATCACTGGGAACACGCAACGCCATGCCCCTCTTCAACCTCGCCTGGAAAGACTCGTTTTTCTGGGATGGCCGTGCCCCCTCGCTGCGGGTCCAGGCCCTGCAACCGATCCAGAATCCAATCGAGATGCACGAATCTCTTCCCAATGCCATCGCCAAGCTGAAAACCGCCAATTACGGCCCCCTCTTTCAGGCGGCCTTCGGCACGGCCGGCATCACGGAGGAGCGCCTCGGGATCGCCCTTGAACAATTCCTGCTGACCAAAACATCCTACCGCTCCCGCTTCGATCAGGCTGCCAGGGGTGAGGGTGAACTGACGGACCAGGAGAAACGCGGATTCGAATTGTTCATGACGGAATACGATCCCCGCCGCGGTCTCAAGGGAGCCGATTGCTTCCACTGCCACGGCGGCGCTTTCTTCACCGATCACCGCTTCCACAACAATGGACTCCGGGATGATGAAGATCGTGGACTGGAATCGGTGACCGGCAGGCCCACCGACCGCAATCGCTTCATCACGCCCTCTCTCCGCAACATCGCCCTCACTGCCCCCTACATGCACGACGGCCGCTTCCAGACTCTGGAAGCGGTCATCAATCACTACAACTCGGGACTCCACCGCAGTTCGACCCTCGATCCCAACCTGGCCAAGCATCCCCCGGAGGGGCTTGGTCTGGGCAGGGAAGACCGGACCGCCCTCGTCGCATTTCTCAAAACGCTCACCGATCCCCAGTTCCTGCCGACGGCAAAAACGGGGAATTAGCACTGCGCCCCCGGACGATGACCCGCTCCGCGCAGGATTCGGTGCAAAGGCTTCCCTCCGCCTCTCCCGGTCCTGAACTTCATGCAAAGTGTTGGACTCCTCGGGATCTTCGACCCACAGTGAGCCCGTTGAACCTGCCCAACTCGCTCACTGTCTCCCGCCTCGTTCTCACGGCCATCTTCGTGATCGGTTTCATACTGGGTAGCTGGGGTCCCATCGGCTACGGCATCGCCCTGGTGGCCTTCATCGTGGCTGCCGTCACTGATTTCCTGGACGGTTACTTCGCGCGCAAACTCAACCTCGTCACCTCCCTCGGCAAACTCCTGGACCCCATCGCCGACAAGGTCCTCACCGCCTCAGCCTTCATTTTCCTCTGCGACCACGAAAAAAT
>JAAZXD010000348.1:2023-3498 GCA_014240355.1 Roseibacillus sp.
GGGTCGTCGTCATCATCCTCGCCCGCGAGTTCCTGGTGACCGGCCTGCGCCAGATTGCAGTCGAAAAGGGACAGGTTATCGCCGCGGACTGGAGCGGCAAATGGAAGACCGGATTCCAGATCGGATTCTGTATCACCGCCCTGGTCTGGCTTTTCCTGGAGTCCCTTGGACAGCAGGAATTCTTCCTCGCCCGACTGGCTCATCCCGACTCCTTTCTCATGCCCTCCTTCCTCTGGCTCTCCCTCGCCCTTACCATCATCTCCGGTCTCCACTACGTCCGGAACGGACGGGACCTCCTGCGGGACCATTGAACCAGGGCCCCGGAAGGACTTCATGCCCACAGGCATCAACGAAAAATACCGGTGGAACGGGGCCTGCGAGGTGGTTCTTTCCAACTGTCCTCGGAAGAATCTGAATTCGTGGGCCTGAGACTCTCTAGGAAAATGAATCCTTTTCTCCTGATTATCCGGATTGCCAAATAAAACAGAAGTAGGTAGCATTCCCAGCGTGATGAAACGATATGCCTTGATCAAGCCCGCCGTCCTTGCTGGTTCGGCTCTCTTCGCGGGATTCGCCCTTGCCGGTGAGCCTGCTCCCAAAGCAGCCATTACCCCTGCTCCTTCGTCGGACCTCGAAGTCAGTTTCGGGGTGGGATATACCTCTGAGGATGTCTGGCGAGGCATCAATAGAGGAGATGACCTCTTCGATGCCAGTATCGGAGTGTCCGGAAGCGGATCCTTGGGTGGTCTCGGAGACCTCGATCTGTCTGCTGGCCTTCATCTCCTCACCAGAAGCAATGGGACGCGATCTGCCACAGCAGGCGCCCAGGAACTGCGTATCAACATGGAAGCCTCCAAATCGCTGGGCTGCTTTGACCTCGCGGTCGGGGTCACCAACTACTCCGGGTTCGGGGATTGGAGCGGCGGGGAGGACCTCCTTGAGCCCTATGTCGCTCTCAGCACCAAATTGGCCGGCTTGAACGTCGGTATCGGCGTCTACGATGATCACAACGACGTGTCCGGCAGTGATGATCCCTACATCGAAATCACTGCAAGCAGGTCCGTGGACCTTGGTGGTCTCGGACTCAGCGTAGAAGGCGTTGTTGGCACTTGGAACGAATTCGATGATACCCACTACGGCCTCTCGATTTGTCGGCCCATTGCCGCTTCCGACAGCATCACCGTCACTCCCCATGTCTCGGCGATCTTCGGGGATACTTCCTCTGGTGATGACGAGTTCACCGCGGGCGTGAATCTCGGCTTTGGATTTTAAGGGCTCTGGAATCGTAGGATCTTCTAACCTTCAGGGGGAGCCACTAGGCTCCCCCTTTTCGTGTTTATCAGCCCCAGATCCGTCTTTTTGACCCTTCCCTCCGGTCTCACCGGGGAATTATTGACTCTTAAAAATGGATCTGGTGCAGAAATCACTCCAATTATCAATAATGGAAGAATAGTTGAAGTTCAAGTCGATAATCA
>JAAZXD010000349.1 GCA_014240355.1 Roseibacillus sp.
CATTGGACTCCATGCGGAAAATCAGGGTATCGAACTGCTGGGCTGCGGTGGGCCCGAAGAAGGGATAGCGCAGCTTGCTGGTCCCGTAGATGTCCTTGAAGAGGACGCGGAAGGACTTCTTGCGGGTCAGTCCGAAACTGCGGAAGGCTCCGCCCTGGATGCGGATGCCGCAGTTGTGCTGAAAGTCGCTGCTGCCGTCGGGATTGGCGGGATCGATCAGTTCGAGCGAGGTGGCCCGTTCCCAGCTCACGCCGCTGTTTTGGGGATGAGAGTAGACCCCTCTGCTTCCGAAGAGGTCGTCCGAGTCCATCGCGATGGAGAGCGTGGGCACGGTCTTGAGATCATTGCGAATGGTGCGGTTGTGAAGGGAAACCACGCTGGAGTTCATGCCGTAGTCGACCGAGTTGCCATCCCAGCTGGAGGGGAATCCCCAAATCGACTGGGTGGTGGAGGACCTCTGGGTGATGACGTCGTCGACAAAAATGTAGGTGTGGGTGTCGACGTTGGTGGGACGATGACTGGCCTTGTAGGCGATGGCGCGCAGGGGAGTGGTGCGATTGATGAGAACGGGACCGGAGTAGAGCGTGCCGGAGGTCTCGCTGGGCCATGATCCATCGGTGGTGTAGCGGATGGAGGCACCAGGCGTGGCGGTGCTAATGGTGACCGACTGGGGACTGTTGTAGAACCCGCGGTTGAGGTCGAACTTGGTGTCGGCCACGAAGCCGAGGAAGCCGACGCTATTGGCTGCACCCGGGGTGGCAGTGTCGAAATATCCGGGCTGGGGAGGATTCCCGAAGTTGCCGAAGGAGAGATCGGCTTCCTGCTCCGGGTAATCAGTGCCGGCCGGGCCGAATTCGCTCACGATGGTAACGCCATCGGGCTTGACGAGGGCGAGATACTCGCCGCTGGAGTCCAGGCTGAAGTTGGTGTGCAGCTCGGAGGCGGGGTTGACCCGGTCCTTTCCGGAGGCAAAGACGATGAGGTAGTCGAGGGGGGCCAGATTGACGGCGGGGAACGCCCACTTCTGAAGGTCGCCCGGATCATCAGTGAGGTAGTAGCCGTCAAGCATGGCGATGTTCCCGCTGGGGTTGTGGATTTCGATCCAGTCCGAAGAATCGCCGTCTTCATCCACGATAGAGGCGCCGCCGTTGGACGCCATGAACTCGCTGATGATGGGCGCACCGGGCACGACCACGGTGACGTTCAGGTTGGCGACGTCGGAGCCATTGGGATTGCTGGCGGTCAGGGTGTAGACGGTGGTAGTGGCGGGGCTGACCGCCAGACTTGTCTGACCCGTCACGTCGCTGCCGTTTAGATCTAGGGAACTGATGTTGAAGACATCCCACCGGAGGGTGGTGGATCCCCCGGGATCGATGACGGCCGGGGTGGCGGCGAAGGAATTGATGATGGGTTGATTGGTGACCGTGACATGGACTGATTGCTGTGCGGTCGACTCCGGGTGAATCGCGGTCATGGTGTAGGTGGTGTTGCTGCCGGGACCGGGATTGAGGGTGATCTGTCCGATGCCATTGACAGTCTGAGCGGTGACGTCTCCCACGCCGTTGTCGATGGAAACGTTGGTTACGCCCGGGTCGAGATCCCAGGAGAGAGTGATGGGCTCGCCGGTGGGGATAAGAGGCTTGTCGATCGAGAAGTCGTTGAAGACCACTACCGGAACGCCGAAGAGTTCCAGTTCATTGAGTTGGTGGCCGCTGTCAGTGGAGGTCACACGGTAGCGGAACCAGCTGAAGGGGGCGGGAGAGACGAAGTCCTGGCCGTTGCCGTCGAAGCGAATGACTTCAAGGCGATTGGAAAAGGGAGAGATTCCGCTGGTCCATTGGTAAATCGGGGTCCAGTTGGTCCCATCACTTGATCCCTCGATGGACCAGATGTTGGGATCGCGGCTGGGGACATCATTTCCTGCCGCGAGGGTGAAGTGAGTGAGGACGTAGGGCTTGTCGAGTTGCACGGCGACCCACTGGGGCGGAGCGCTGCAGCACCACTTGGTGTTGCCGGATCCGACCTGGTTGTCGAAGACGTCGAGGGCGCCCTCGCCTCCGAAGTTGTTCTCGGAAGAGGCGGCGGTGGAGAGCCAATTGAAGCCGCTGCCGTTGCCATCATTACCATCGTCTTCCGGGTCGGTGAGATCTCCGCCGAGAAGGGCGCCCGTTCCGGTTCCGAGAACGGTGAGGGCCTGAAGAGAAGCGGGGAACAGTGAGAGAGCGCACAGGAACACGAACGCCGCGAAATGAGAGAGCAGGGGCATCAGATCGAGTGGGGGTTAGCTTGTTGGTCTGATTATCGGAAAACGCTAAACTCCTGAGCCTCAATTCGTCAATTAGATCCGGGGGGGCAGGGTGGAAATGGAGGCATTTTGAACCCGGGACTTACCCGTTCGAGTAGGGTTTTGAGGGACAAGACGAACGGGTGGTGGTGAAAGGGTGACATGGGCATTCGGTGGAAGTGATCTGCCGGGGTGCTCATCTTCAAGGTGGGAGGATGCCTGAGAAGCGTTGCCCCGAAATGCCCACCGGGCTTCCGGGCCTAACAGGAGAGTCTCGTGGCGGAGGCCTGGTGGACGACACATGAGCGGAACTCACGAGTGGCAGGCAGGCTGGACTATGGGCCTCCGACGCGGACGTGTCGATTGAACTGATCCGTCTGAAGGCAGGGAGCAGGTTTTAACAGGCCGGACGCTAGGCAAGGATGTCCTTCAGGACCTTGCCGTGGACGTCAGTAAGGCGGAAGTCGCGACCGGCATAACGATAGGTGAGTTCTTCGTGATTGAGGCCGAGTTGATGGAGAATGGTGGCGTGCAGGTCGTGGAAGTGGGTTCGGTTTTCCACGGCCGCGATTCCGTTCTCGTCGGTGGCACCAAAACGCAGGCCGCCCTTGATGCCGCCGCCCGCCATCCAGAAAGTGAAGCCCTTGTGATTATGATCGCGCCCGTCCTGCTTCTTCACATGAGGGGTGCGGCCGAATTCTCCACCCCAGATGACGAGGGTCTCATCCAGCATGCCACGCTCCTTGAGATCCTTGAGGAGGGCGGCGAGGGGCTGGTCGATGCCAGTGCAGTTCTTGGCAAGGTTCTTGCGCAGGCCCCCGTGCTGGTCCCAGTTGCCGTGACCCAGCTCGATAAAGCGGACTCCAGATTCGGCGAGGCGGCGGGCGAGGAGACACTGGCGGCCGAAGTCATCGGTCCCGGGTTGACCGATGCCGTACTTGTCCTTCATCTCCTCGGGTTCCTTGGCGAGGTCGTAGGACTTGATCACCCCGTCGATCTGGTTGTTGGTGTCCTGCCGGTTTTTCAGGTCGCGATTCATCTCCTGGATGAAGTCGATCTGTCGGCGCTGGAGGTCGCTGGTGAGGCGCTTACTCTCGAGATTCTGCAGGTTGGCATCCTTGATGGGACGCCCGAGGGCACCGATGGCCGTGCCCTGATAGAGAGCGGGGAGGAAGGCGCTGCCGTAATTCTGGGCCCCGCCCACGC